>CANNIS010000046.1 GCA_947505035.1 Sphingobacteriales bacterium | reverse complement strand
TGAAATACATGAAATACGATTGGAATGATTTTAACCGCCGATTTGTTTTCGAAAGATTTAAAATCTTTTAAATAGGCTTGCGTTTCTTTTTCTAATTGTGCTTGATTGATCACAAATTGTGGATCTTGCTTAGATACCGTTTCGGTATACTCATGAGTTGAACATTTTACAATCGTCTGAGATTGCGCATTTAATGCCATTACAAGCACAAGGCCTGCTGTTAAGGTAAATTTATTTTTCATTTATATTATGGTAATTATGATTCATTCGGAATGGGTTTTTGCTTTCTAAAATTTACTTTAGACTCTTTGCCTTTTAATAATCTTTCGATATTTTTTTGATGGGTGATCATCACTAAAACACTCACCACAATGGCAAATAATATTTGAGTACGCGTGGCTGTTTCGTTAAAAAATAAAATGATAATGAGCGGATAGGAGAAACTACCTACCATGGAACTTAAAGAAACATATCGTGTAGTAAGCAACATGATGATAAAGATGATAGACGCTAAGGCGGATGCTGCAGGATGAACGGCTAAAATCATACCAAACAAGGTTGCGATGCCTTTACCGCCTCTAAAACCAGCAAATACAGGAAATATATGACCTACAATTGCGGTTAAACCCAATACCAATTGAAAATTGGCAAATTGAACCGAACCCGGCGAATATTTTCCAACAAAATAAACCAAATTAGTAGCCGTAAATCCCTTTAGAATATCAATAATTAAAACTGGAATTCCAGCCTTTTTTCCAAGAATTCGGAAAGTATTGGTTGCACCGGCGTTGCCACTGCCATATTCTCTTACATCAATTCCATACATCGCTTTACCCAACCAAATTGCAGTGGGTATAGACCCATACAAATAGGAAAGTATTAAAGCAGTTGATGTATAGATTGAAAGCATATCAAATTTGAATGATCAAATATATAAAATCTTTTAAAATGCCTTTAAACTCAAGTCTAAGGACTTAACTGAATGAGTTAAAGCACCTAAGGAAATATGACTCACGCCACAAGCAGCATATGCTTGCACATTTTCGATGGTAATTGCGCCAGATGCCTCGGTTTCGTATTTACCGTCAACCATATTGACGGCAGTTTTCATGTTTTCAAAAGTAAAATTATCAAACATGATGCGTTGAAAACCTCCAATGGCTAAGGCTTCTTTTACTTCTGCGATAGATCTTGTTTCTATTTCAATAGGTAAAGTTAAGCCTGTTTGTATTAGATATTGATGCGCATTTGCTATTGCTTTTGTAATACCGCCAGCATAATCTACATGATTATCTTTGATTAAAATCATATCGAATAAGCCAAATCGGTGATTAAACCCACCTCCTATTTTAACCGCTTCTTTTTCTAAAAATCGAAAGCCCGGAGTTGTTTTTCTGGTATCTAAAATTTGCGTTTGATAATCTTTAACCAATGATACCGCAAGTGCGGTAGTAGTTGCAATACCAGACATTCTTTGCATGGTATTTAAAACTAATCTTTCTGCTTTTAAAATAGCATGAACGCTACCTTTCACATGAAGAATTTCTTGCCCAACTTTTACGGTATCACCATCATGATAGAATAGTTCTATTTGTAAACTAGGGTCTACTAATTCAAAAATTTTAAGGGCAATTTGAACACCAGCTATTATCCCATCTTCTTTAACTAACAATTTAGCTTGGCTTTGAACGCCCTTTGGAATAGTCGATAAGGAAGTATGATCGCCGCTTCCAATATCTTCTGCAAGTGCAGCTGCTAGGAAGTGTGTTAATTGAGCAATAGAATAATTCATTGAATTGGCTTTTTGCCAAAGTTAAAAAATTAGCGCGAAGCTTGGGCTAAAAAACGCATTTCTTGTATATAATAGGCTCCTTCAAGCTCTTTTAGAATAAAGAAAATTCTAAAATTGCCATTCCTGGTATTTAAATTACCAATGGCAAATTTAGATGGGCCTCCATTTGCGTTGCTTTTATTGAATAATTGAAAAGATTGTACTTCGTATTTGTCAAAAAAGTCTTTTAAAACCATTTCGGCTTGGGCTTTGCTATAAACGCCAGATAAGTCAAAAAGATTGATTTCTACTTTATTTCCAATGTATTTAGCAATAGTTTGTTGATCAGAATTGGCAAATCCTAAACTAATATCATCGGTGATATTGTTTTGCGCATTCGCTTGATTAAAAGTGAAAAAACCCAATAAGATAAGGATCCAAAAACGCTTCATTAAAGATTAAATTAATATTTATACTAATTAATGTATAAAAACTGTGCCAATCAATGAATTGCTTTGTATTTTTGTTTATGAAAATGAGAAAAACAGTATTGATGATATTAGATGGCTGGGGATTGGGCTTACAATACCAAGCAGACGCCATTCAACATGCACAAACACCTTTTATCAATTCATTATATAGCAAATACCCTCATGCTAAGCTAGTTGCATCCGGAGAATCGGTAGGATTACCCGAAGGTCAAATGGGAAATTCGGAGGTTGGTCACTTAACTATTGGCTCTGGTCGTATCATTTATCAAGAATTAGTAAAAATCAATAAAGCGGTAAAGGAAAAATCACTTTGGGAAAACGAAATCTTAAAAAATGCTTTTGAATATGCCAAAAGCAATCATAAAAATGTACACTTTATAGGACTATTATCAGACGGAGGCGTACACTCGCATATTAATCACTTAAAAGGCCTATGCGATATGGCTGCAGATTTCAAGATTGAAAATGTACTGATTCATACATTTTTAGACGGCAGAGATACTGATCCAAAATCTGGAATCAATTATTTAAATGATTTACAAAAACACCTAGATGGCTCAAATGCACATATTGCAAGTATTATTGGTCGTTTTTATGCAATGGACAGAGATAATAGATGGGAACGCGTAAAATTAGCCTATGATTTATTGGTCAATCAAATTGGTGAACAAACGAACAACTTTATAAGTGCAGTTGAACATGCTTATAGCACTGGCATTACAGATGAGTTCATCAAGCCAATTGTGTGTCAAGGTGCAGATGGTAAAGCCTACGATCCAATTAGCGAAGGCGATGTGGTGATCAGTTTTAATTTTAGAACAGACCGCGCAAGAGAAATAACTTCGGTTTTAACGCAAAAAGATATGCATGAATACAATATGAATAAACTTCCATTGTATTATGTAACCATGACCACTTACGATGAATCTTTTCAAAATATAAAAGTCGTTTTTGAAAAAGACAACTTACGCAATACTTTAGGCGAAATAATTGAGCAGCAAAATTTAAAGCAAATTAGGATTGCCGAAACAGAAAAATATCCGCATGTAACTTTTTTCTTTTCTGGAGGAAGAGAAAAAGAATTTAAGGGCGAAAAAAGAATTATGGTGCCTTCTCCTAAAGTGGCAACCTACGATTTGCAACCAGAAATGAGTGCCAATGGCATAAAGGATGCAATTACAGCAGAATTAGATAAAAAAGAAGCAGATTTTGTTTGTTTAAATTTTGCAAACCCAGATATGGTAGGCCATACAGGCGTTTTTGAAGCAGTTGTAAAAGCAGTCGAAACAGTCGATCAATGTGCCAAAGCAGTGGTAGAATCTGGTCTTAAAAACGGTTATTCATTTATCATCATTGCCGATCATGGTAATGCAGATTTTATGATCAATTCAGATGGATCGGTTAATACCGCTCACTCTACCAATTTAGTTCCTTGTATTATCATAGATGAGGAAGTTACGCAATTGAATGATGGTGGCTTAGCAGATGTGGCGCCAACTATTTTAGCCATGATGCATTTACCACAACCAGCCGAAATGAATGGTGTTAGTTTAATCAGCTATGATTAAAAAAGTTATTTTAGGAATCGTATTATTATTGAGTACGAGCGCATGCCAACAAGCAAATGTGGAGTCCAATGCAAAGGCTTATTTTAGCCTGAAAGGCTTTATAGACAACCAGTTGAAGCATATTCAACTTTCGGGAAAATCTTTCCTTAAAGTAGTCAAAGTAAATGATCATTTTGAAATTAAAAAAATCAAAAGTGTAGATTTATCAGAAGATTTAACCAACTTTTTGGGCTACGATATCAATAAGAAAGCTTGGAAAAATTCATTTGCAAAAGATTCGGATGCAGTCAATCAAACCGTTAATTATACCGCTCAAGAAGATTATATTCCTGTAAAAAAATGTTCTGTAAATTATGATGGTAAATCAATTATAAAAGTAAGACTTTTTATACGCGTAGAAAATAACTTATTTAGTAGCGTCAAAATAATTGACTTATTTCCTTCAAACACTTATTCTTACTACCACACACAGCAAGTAAAAGGCATGAAAAAGCAAGTGCTTTTTATCAAAACTATTCGTTAAATTAATAGTAAAGCCGCTGCAATATTTTGCACAGGTAATGCACAATTGTTGTTCTTACAAATGTAAATCCAATTCTCATTTGCTTTAAATCGATTCGCAAAAATAGGAAGTGTAGCTTTATTTTCTGCACCGGCATAAATGGTAAATGGCAAGAAATTTTTAGCCATTTCATTTCTAAACTGAGCCGCTTGAGATCCTGTAACTACAAAAGTACTTGGTTGTTGAATAAAGTTTAACAATAAACTTGCCCAATTGGAATAAGAAGATACGCTTTTAATGGTTTGATGAAACATGCTTTGAAGGTTCACCTTAGCAATAGCGATATAAGATTCATTTGTTAAAAGCTCCCCTAATTTGAGCATAGCCTGTGCCAATACTGCATTACTAGAGGGAATTACATTATCTATCGTTTCAAATTTACGCGCTATTAATGGCGCATCGTTTGCTGCAGTATAATAAAACATTTGCGTTTCTTGGTCTTGAAATTGTGTGATGCAAATGTGGGTGATTTGTTCTGCAGCCTTTAACCATTTTTCATCGAATGTAATTTCGTAAAGGGAAATAAATGCATCGATTGTTAAAGCATAATCATCTAAAAATCCAGGAATTTTTGCACTTTGTTTTTGATAAGAACGATAAAGTGTTTGTTGATCAAATAATTTTGTATAGATAAAATTACCTGTTGCGACTGCCGTTTCTAAATAGGTTATATTATCAAAAGCTAAATAAGCATCGGCTAAAGCCTTTATCATTAAAGCGTTCCAGGCGGTTAGTTGTTTATCATCTAAAGCTGGTTTAATTCTCAGCTTACGATAATTCAGGATTTGGGTTTTTAGCAATTTGATTTTTTCGATCAATGCTGCTACGCTTAGATTATAAGAATCGGCGATATTTTCGTTAGGTATTTTTCGATGTAGAATATTTACATCTTCTTCCCAATTTCCGTGTTCTGATATTTCGAAATAACTACAAAACAAGGCTGCATCGTTCCCTAAAACATGGGCTATTTCTTCTTTTGAAAAACAATAATATTTACCTTCTACTCCTTCAGAATCTGCATCGAAAGCCGACTGAAACCCCTCACCTGCTTGAAGAAACTCCTTCATACAAAAATCTATTGTTTCAATAGCTACTTGTTTATATAATGGTGTTTTAAATTTTAGAAATGCAGCAGTATACAAGGAAATAAGTTGCGCATTATCGTATAACATTTTTTCGAAATGTGGAATTTTCCATTGTTCATCTACTGCATACCTTGCAAATCCACCGGCTAAATGATCATAAATTCCACCATTAGCCATTTGGTTCAAAGTCAATTGAACAAAGGCGGTTACCCTATCATCGTTTGTAACATGTGCATATTTTAACAAGAATAAATAATAACAGGGCATCGGAAATTTTGGTGCACCTTGGTGTGCGCCATAAGTAAAATCGTAATATGGAATAATTTTATCAAGCGCCTGTTGAAGCGATGCTATGTTGAAATCAGGTACTTGCTGATTCGGAATAATTTGATCTATTTGACGAATGCCTTCTGTTAGTTTATCCCCGTATTCATTGGTTTCAGAGGGATTTTGAATATAATAAGTAGATATATTTTGAAGTACCGCAATCCAGTCGGATTTTTTAAAATAAGTACCTCCATAAATTGGTTTTTGATTGGGTAAGGCTATAATGTTGAGTGGCCAACCTCCTTGGCCTTTCATCAATTGTAATGCATTCATATAAATTTGATCAAGGTCGGGTCGTTCTTCTCGATCAATTTTAATACATACAAAATGTTCGTTCATAACTTCGGCAACCTCTAAGTCTTCGAAGCATTCGTGTTCCATTACATGACACCAATGGCAAGCAGCGTAACCAATACTTATAATCAATAACTTTTGCTCCGCGTTTGCTTTATCTAAAGCCTCTTTGCCCCATGGATACCAGTTTACAGGATTATTGGCATGTTGTAATAAATAAAGCGAACGCTCAGCTGCAAGTTGATTCATCTTATTATTTGCTCATGGCTGCAAAATATTCATGAAACAATGGAATGGTTTCAATGCCTTTGTAATAATTAAACAAACCATAGTGTTCGTTCGGAGAATGCAAAGCATCAGAATCTAAACCAAATCCCATTAAAACAGATTTTAATCCTAATTCTTTTTCGAATAGCGCAACAATTGGAATACTGCCTCCACCCCTAGTAGGAATAGGTGTTTTACCGTATGTTGTTTCCATTGCTTTACTTGCTGCTTTAAAAGCAATAGAATCTGTTGGTGTTAAAACAGGTTCGCCACCATGATGTGGTCTTACAGAAACTGTTACAGATTTAGGTGCAATGCTGGTAAAATAATCAGAAAATAATTTAGTGATTTGTTCAGATGTTTGATTAGGAACCAAACGCATAGAAATTTTTGCAAAGGCTTTAGATGGCAAAACTGTTTTTGCACCTTCACCTGTATAACCGCCCCAAATACCATTCACATCTAGCGTTGGACGAATTCCAGTTCTTTCGATTGTTGAATATCCTTTTTCTCCCCAATCTTCAGAAACTTGTAAATCTGTTATATAATCTTTTAAATCAAATGGAGTCTTAGCCATTTCTGCACGATCTGTTTCAGAAACAGCTAATACTTGATCATAAAAACCGGGTATGGTAATGTGGTTATTTTCATCATGCATTTGCGCAATCATTTTAGCTAAAATATTGATTGGATTGGCTACCGCTCCACCGTAAACACCCGAGTGTAAATCGCGGTTGGGTCCGGTAACTTCTACCTCTACATAGCTTAATCCTCTTAAGCCACAGTCAATTGAGGGTAAGTCGTTTGCCAATATAGAAGTGTCAGAAATTAACACTACATCTGCTTTTAATCTTTCTTTATTTGCTTTTACAAAAATGCCTAAATTCGATGAACCCACTTCTTCTTCGCCTTCAATCATAAATTTAACATTACAGGCTAATGTATTTGTTTGTATCATTAATTCGAAAGCTTTTACATGCATATACATTTGTCCCTTATCATCGCAAGATCCTCTGGCAAAAATTGCACCTTCTGGATGTACAGCTGTTTTGCGAATAGTAGGTTCGAATGGTGGTGTATCCCATAATTCTAAAGGCGTTGCAGGTTGAACATCGTAATGTCCGTAAACTAAAACCGTAGGTAAATTTGGACTGATTATTTTTTCGCCGTAAACAATTGGATAACCTGCCGTTGGGCAAACTTCAACTTTATCTGCACCTGCAGCAATTAATTTATCTTTTACAAATTCAGCTGTTTTCATTACATCTGCTGCATAAGCAGAATCTGCACTCACAGAAGGAATTTTTAATAAATCTAATAACTCGTTTAAAAAACGATCTTTATGTTGATCGATGTAGTTTTTTATATGCTCCATAATTAAGTTTTTTCTGAAGGCTAAAGTAGGAAAAAAAGCAATAGAGATATCCACAAAATGCGAAATCTAAAAAATATTTGGCTATAAATTTTAGCAATTAAATTGTACTTTTGATACCTTACGATGAGGAGGAGTTTTGAACTATTTAGCTAATTTAAATCCACAACAGCAAGCTGCTGTTGAAAACATAAAAGGTCCGATGATGATTATTGCGGGTGCGGGTTCTGGAAAAACCAGAGTGATCACTATGCGCATAGCCCATATCATTAAGCAGGGTGCCGATCCATTCGCTATTCTAGCCTTAACTTTTACCAATAAAGCAGCCAAAGAAATGCGCGATCGTATTAACCAAATTATTGGCCCCGAAGCCAAGAATATTTGGATGGGTACATTTCACTCGGTATTTGCCAAAATCTTACGCATAGAAGCAGATAAAATTGGTTATCCAGCTAACTTTACCATTTACGATACCGATGACAGTAAAAGCTTATTAAGAGCCATCATCAAAGAACAAGCACTCGACGAAAAATTATATAATGTAAACCATGTTTACAACAGAATTTCTTCTGCAAAAAACAATTTAATTTCGGCCCAAGAATACAACGATAATGCGACTATTCAAGGCGATGATTATGCTTCTGGAAGAAGTAAAATTGGTTATATCTATTCTATTTATGCGGGCAGATGCATGAAAGCTGGTGCCATGGATTTTGACGATTTATTGTACAAAACAAATATTCTACTTAGAGAGCATCCGGAGGTTTTATACAAATATCAAAATAAGTTTAAATACATCATGGTAGATGAGTACCAGGATACCAATTATGCGCAATATTTAATTGTTAAAAAACTAGCAGCCATTCACGAAAACATTTGTGTGGTTGGCGATGACGCCCAAAGTATTTACGCATTTAGAGGTGCAAACATTCAAAATATTTTAAATTTCGAGAAAGATTATCCCGACTTAAATGTATATAAGTTGGAACAAAATTACCGCTCTACGCAAAACATTGTAAATGTTGCCAATGGTATTATAGCCAATAATCAAGAGCAATTAAAAAAGAATATTTTTTCGGAAAAAGAAAAGGGAGAAAAAATTACTTTATTGCGGGCTTTTAGTGATAACGAGGAAGGAAAATTAGTTGCTGAATCTATTATGCAAGACAAAGCCAGCCTCAACCTTAACAATTCAGACTTTGCGATTCTCTATAGAACAAACTCCCAATCGAGGGCCATGGAAGAAGGCTTAAGAAAGCTAAATATTCCTTATAAAATATATGGTGGCCTATCTTTTTATCAACGAAAAGAAGTGAAAGATTTAATAGCTTATTTCCGTTTAGCTGTTAACCATGCAGACGAAGAAGCCTTTAAAAGAGTGATCAATTATCCAATTAGAGGAATTGGTAAAACCAGTTTAGATAAATTAATTATTGCAGCAGACGAACAAAACAAAACACTATTAAGCATTGCCGAAACTGCTTCCCAATTTATTGGCGGAAAATCTGGTAAATTAATTGAAGAATTCTTTACCATGATTAAAAGTTTTGGGGTAATGATGAAATCGGAGAATGCCTTTGAAGTGGCTAATCACATTGCTAAACAAACTGGTTTATTAAAAGATTTATACGACGATAAATCTATTGAAGGTTTGAGTCGATACGAAAATATTCAAGAATTATTGAACGGTATTAAAGATTATACGGAGAACGAAAGTACCGAAGATATTGGCTTAGGGGGTTTCTTGCAAGATGTAGCTTTGTTAACAGGTAACGAAGCAGCCAACGAGCAAGACAAAGACACCGTTTCTTTAATGACCATCCATTCTGCTAAAGGACTAGAGTTTAAAAATGTATATATTGTTGGACTAGAAGAAAATTTATTTCCTTCTCAACTGTCACTTACTGCTAGAACAGACCTTGAAGAAGAACGTAGGTTATTTTATGTTGCCATTACTCGTGCAGAAAGTAAATTAACACTTTCCTTTGCAACCTCTAGGTATCGTTGGGGTACTTTAATTTCTTGCGAACCCAGTCGATTTATAGACGAAATAGATGCGCAATATTTAGATCCAAAGTTTACTGCAAAACCATTGAAAAATGCAGGCTACTTAGATCATGATACCAATAGTTATACTAAAATAAGTCCGACCAATAAGCCTATACCTCAAAAATCGGTGCTGGCTAAAGCCTTTACGCACCAAGTAAACGGAGATTTCATAGCATCTGATCCAAAAGAAATTGAAATTGGCATGGAAGTAGAACATCAAAAATTTGGTTTTGGGAAGGTTTTAACCATTGATGGGCCTCCATCCGACATAAAAACAACAATTCTGTTCAAAGAATTAGGACAGAAGCAACTTTTACTTAAATTTGCTAAACTGCGAATTGTAAAATAGCCTGGAAAATCCAATATACTATCGCTCAACACAGTTAAAAACACCATATGGAATTCGATTACAACACCCAAAGACCCAGTTTGCTTTATGCCGAATATGGCAGAAACATTCAAAATATGGTTCGCTTTATTAAAAACCTAGAAACAAAAGAAAACAGGAATATTCATGCGCAAGCAGTAATAGATTTAATGGGTTTTTTAAATCCACATTTAAGAGATGTTGCCGATTTTAAACATAAACTTTGGGATCATTTATTCATTATTGCTGATTTTGATTTAGATGTTGATTCGCCCTATCCTATTCCATCTAGAGAGTCTTTTGAAACAAAACCACAAGTAGTTCCTTATCCAACGAATAAAATTAAATACAAACATTACGGTAAGACGAACGAGTTATTAATTCAAAAAGCCAAAACGCTAGAAGATCCTGCTCAACAAGCACAGATGACTGCGTCAATTGCAAACTTCATGAAAATGGCTTATGTAACTTGGAACAAAGATTCTGTTGCAGACGAAACAATTATCAAAGACTTGAAAATTTTATCAAATAATGAATTAACTTTTGATGAAAATATCAATTTAGTGAAAGTGGAAGTAAGTAGACCCAAACCCAATGCTGGTAGGACAAACAACCACAAGAACAACCACGGAAAAAACAATAATAACAACAATAGGAATAAGAAAAATTCAAACGGTAAACAAAGATATTAATTCGATCATATGCAAAGTTTTGAGATAATTGGCGGTAAAAAACTAAAGGGAGAAATTACTCCTCAAGGAGCAAAGAACGAAGCTTTGCAAATCATTTCAGCGGTTTTATTAACCGATCAAGTTGTGAGAATTTCAAACATTCCAGACATTGTCGATGTCAATAAATTAATTGATTTATTACAAGACATGGGTGTAAAAGTGAACAGAGAATCTAAAGACACTTATACTTTTCAAGCAGATCAAATAGATCAAGAATATTTTAAAGGAGCAATTTTTAAACAAAAAGGATCTTCATTAAGAGGCTCTGTAATGATTGTAGGGCCGTTATTAGCCAGATTTAAAAGCGCATTTATTCCAAGACCAGGTGGCGATAAAATTGGACGCAGAAGACTCGATACGCATTTTCTTGGATTCGAAAAATTAGGTGCCAAATTTTCATACGATCAAAAAGATTCTTTCTTTAGTGTAGATGCGACGGAGCTTAAAGGTGCATACATGTTATTAGATGAAGCTTCTGTTACCGGAACTGCAAACATTTTAATGGCGGCAGTTTTAGCAAAAGGTACTACAACTATTTATAACGCAGCATGCGAACCTTACATTCAACAATTATGTAAAATGTTAAATGCAATGGGCGCTAAAATTACCGGTTTAGGCTCTAATTTATTAAATATTGAAGGAGTAGAAAAACTCGGTGGTTGCGAGCATAGAATGTTACCAGATATGATTGAAATAGGCAGTTTTATTGGCCTTGCTGCAATGACTCAATCAGAAATTACCATCAAAAATGTACACTACGACGAGCTAGGAATGATACCAGAAGTTTTCAAAAAACTAGGTATTAAATTAGAGCGTAGAGGTGACGATATTTTTATTCCTTCTCAAGATTTTTACGAAATAGAAACTTTTATTGATGGTTCTATTTTAACAATTGCAGATTCTCCTTGGCCAGGTTTTACACCAGATTTATTGAGTATAGTTTTAGTGGTAGCAACACAAGCAAAAGGCAGTGTATTAATACATCAAAAAATGTTTGAAAGTAGGCTATTCTTTGTCGATAAATTAATTGACATGGGTGCACAGATAATTCTTTGTGATCCACACAGAGCTAACATTATAGGCTTAGGCAGAAAAACACAACTAAGAGGAATTGCTATGACTTCTCCAGATATTAGAGCGGGTGTATCTTTATTAATTGCCGCTCTTTCTGCAGAAGGAAAAAGTGTAATTTCTAATATTGAACAAATTGATAGAGGGTACCAAGATATTGAAGCAAGATTAATTGCCATTGGTGCCGATATTAAAAGAGTTTAATTCAATCTATTGCTTTATTCAGCAATAGATTGAATAACATCATATTTAGTAATGATGTGAACATTACCTCCCTTGTCTTGGACTATAACAGCGGTGTTATCTTTTGTTAATTTCTTTGAAACTTCTTCTATAGTTGCATTTGAAGACACCAACGTAAATGGTGCTTGCATCACTTCTTTGGTTGCTTTTAATTTAACCGATTCGTCATTTAATAAAATAGAAAATAAATGCGTGTCTGTTAAAGAGCCTACAAAAAGTCCTTCATTATTCACCACTGGAATTTGAGAAATTCCATATTTATTCATTTTCTCACAAGCCTCGGCAATTAAACTATTTTCGTTTACCGTAATTAAATTTAATTCGCGATGATTGGCAATTAAATCTTCTGCAAATTTTGCTTTATTTCTTTCTAAAAACCCTCGCTCTCTCAACCAATCATCGTTATACATTTTTCCTAAATAACGCGTTCCATGATCATGAAAAATAACCACGACTACATCTCCTTCTTTGAATTGGTTTTTGATTTGCAATAAGCCTGCAATAGCAGAACCTGCTGAGTTTCCAGCAAAGATACCTTCTTGCCTAGCAATTTCTCTAGTCATTAAAGCGGCATCTTTATCGGTTACTTTTTCGAATTGATCGATCAAAGAAAAATCAACATTTTCGGGTAAAAAATCTTCGCCAATTCCTTCGGTGATGTATGGATAAATTTCTTCTTTATCGAAGATGCCCGTTTCTTTGTATTTTTTAAATACAGAACCATAGGTATCTATACCAATAATTTTAATAGCAGGATTTTGTTCTTTTAAATATTTTGCAGTTCCAGAAATGGTACCACCTGTTCCTACCCCAACAACTAAATGGGTAATTTTTCCTTCTGTTTGTTTCCAAATTTCGGGTCCAGTTTGCTCGTAATGAGCTAATGAATTTGATAAGTTATCGTATTGATTAGGCTTCCAAGCATTCGGAATTTCGTTCACTAATCTAGAAGATACCGAATAATAAGAACGCGGATCTTCTGGTTCAACATTGGTTGGACAAACAATTACTTCTGCACCAAATGCTCGTAAGGCATCCACTTTTTCTTTTGACTGTTTGTCTGTGGTAGTGAAAATACATTTATAACCTTTAATAACGGCTGCAATGGCTAAACCCATGCCTGTATTGCCAGAAGTACCTTCAATGATGGTACCGCCTGGTTTTAACCTGCCATCGCGTTCAGCATCTTCAATCATTTTTAAAGCCATACGGTCTTTAATAGAATTACCTGGATTGGTTGATTCTACTTTTGCCAATATGATTGCAGGAATCGCTTTGGTGATTTTGTTTAACCTCACTAAAGGTGTATTTCCAATTGTTTCTAAAATATTATTATACCACATGTTGCAAAGATAAGTTTTGTATTCAAATTTCGAACAAATTTTGGAATTGACATAAGCTTCGTTAAATTGGGCAATATTAAAATTCAAAATATGAAAAACAGTCCAATCCTATTAATGGTACTCGGTATTTTTACCTTATTTGCTTGTAATCCAAGTAAACAGGCCTTTAGTGAAGAACAAATGATAGCGGCTATCAACAAAGCAGATGC
>CANNIS010000045.1 GCA_947505035.1 Sphingobacteriales bacterium | reverse complement strand
TACTGTTCCAAGTGGTAATGTTGATTTTGAAATCATCGAAATTTCAAGATAATGTTGAGTATCTTTTCTAAAATTATTGCTGGCGAAATTCCTGCTTATAAAGTAGCAGAGACCGATCAGTTTATTGCATTCTTAGATATTTTACCCTTAGCAAAAGGCCATGTATTGTGTATTCCTAAAAAAGAAATAGATTATATTTTTGACATGGAGGATGCAGAATATACAGCATTAATGCTCTTTGCCAAAAAAGTAGCCAAAGGTATTAAACAAGTAATTCCTTGCCAAAAAGTTGGCGTGGCAGTGATTGGCTTAGAAGTGCCACACGCGCATGTGCATTTAATTCCAATGAACACCGTGCAGGATATGAATTTTAGCAATTCTAGGCTAACTTTTACCCAAGAAGAATACCTGCATTTAGTCGAAATAATAAGCGCGGCTATTTCTCTTTAGTGTTTGCTTTGGCGGCATGTAACTTACTCGGGTTATCTGCTAGAAATGCTTTCCAGCCAGTATGTTTTTTCTCGCCGCTCTTGCCTCCAATATTATTTTGTAAATAATGACAAACAGCAGCAGCTAAGCCGTCTGTAGCGTCTAAAAAAGTAGCATCATTTTTAAACTTTAATAATTGTTGTAACATAGCCGCCACTTGTTCTTTAGAAGCGTTGCCATTTCCGGTAATAGCTAGTTTTATTTTTTTTGGCGAGTATTCTGTAATTGGGATGTTTCGGTAAAGGGCCGCGGCCATAGACACGCCTTGCGCTCTGCCTAATTTTAACATCGATTGCACATTTTTCCCAAAAAACGGCGCTTCAATGGCGAGCTCATCTGGATTAAATTCATCTATAATGGTAAGTATGCCTTCAAAAATAACTTTCAATTTTATGGGGTGATCGTCTCCCTTGCCTGTTTCAATTACGCCATGTTTGATCAGTGTGATGGCAGAACCGCTCACTTGAATAATTCCATAGCCTGTAACGGCTGTTCCTGGGTCAACGCCTAAAATTATTTGATCTCTCAATTGCTGATAATTTTCGTTATTTTGTATAAGTGAAACTATTTCTACAAAGATACAAGAAGCTTTTAGTAAACCTACTGAAAGTTAGCATACTGCTCTTAACAATTGCCTACATCGCAATTGAATTAATGCACAGAAATGCCTTGGAAAACATAGGGCAAATTAGCGCTCAAATACAATCTGGCCAAAAGCTATATCTATTAGCATTTGCAGTTGTATTAATGCCTTTGAATATTTTTTTAGAATCGAGTAAATGGCAATTTGCTGCAAGTAAATTAGAAATGCTTTCACTTAGGCGTGCCATTGCATCGGTACTTGCAGGCATGAGCATTGGTATATTTACGCCAAATAATATTGGCGATTATGGTGGCCGAATTTTATATTTAACGGAAGGTATTAGAATCAAAGGTGTGCTAGTAAATTTTATCTCCTCTATTGCGCAAATGGTGGTTACTTTGCTTGCGGGCTTTATTGCTTTTAATTTTTATGCGCCGCAATATGTAAATCAAGACCCCCTCATCAATTATATATTATTGTATTTCGTTTTGTTTTTAATGGTAGTGGTTTTGTATTTATTTTTTAATATTGGACGCATTACTTATTACTTATCGTCATTGGGATGGTTTAAAAAGCATGCCGAACTGCTTGCCATTTTTGCTTTGTTTAAAAATATCGATTTAATAAAAATTTTAGCTTGGTCTGCCCTTCGTTACCTTGTTTTTTCTTCGCAATATTTATTATTGTTACATTTCTTTATTCCAAGTATTGCTATTACCGAAACGTATATGATGATTACGTTAATTTTCTTTACGCAGTCTATCTTACCCGGTTTTGCTATTACAGAGTTAGGCGTGCGTTCTGGGGTTGCGGTATTTTTTCTCGGACATTTAAGCGCAGATACCATAGGCATATTAGCGGCGGCATTTTCTATATGGAGCGTAAATGTTATCTTGCCTTCCTTGGTAGGAACTTATTTTATCATCAAAGCAAAATTTATCGGTGCAAATTCTTAATATTATTTCGGTTGTTTTATTGATTTGCTATTCGGGCATATTGCTTTTTTTTATCAAAGGCTGGTGGGGTTTAAAAAATGGACAGTCTTTAAAAATTCAATTCAAAACTATTGTTAGTGTATTAGTGCCTGTTAGAAACGAAGAAAAACATATTGCAAATTTATTACAAGACTTAATCGCACAAAATTATCCAGTATCACTTTTCAATATCATTATAATAGATGATCATTCGACAGACCAAACTGCAACTATCGTTCGGTCATTTAGTAATTCAAATTTGCGTTTGTTAAATTTAACGCTCGAAAAACCAATTAATTCTTATAAAAAAAGAGCAATAGCCACCGCTATAGCGGAATGCGATGCTGAATTAATTATTACTACCGATGGCGATTGTAGCATGGGGCCAGATTGGATTACCAGTATTGTGAGTTTATATGAACAAGAAAATTGCCAATTAATTTCTTCACCAGTTGCTTATCATCAAGAAAAAAATTTAGCAGAAAAAATACAAACGGTAGAGTTTGAATTGCTGATTGCTGCTGGTGCTGCTTGCATTCAAAATAAATTTCCAAATACTTGTAACGGTGCAAATTTAGCGTATACTAGAGCTGCGTTTCACGCAGTTGGTGGATTTAAAGGCATAGACGAACTAGCATCTGGCGACGACGAATTATTATTGCATAAAATTTACAAACAATTTCCGGGTGGCTTAAGGTTTTTGAAAGAGCCACGAGCCATTGTATATACTGAGGCTAAGAATAGCCTTCGGGCTTTTTTTCAACAGCGAAAAAGATGGGCATCTAAAAGTGTAAAATATGCCGACAAAAGAATGGTATTATTAGTGAGTTTGATCTATCTTTTTAATTTAGTTGTTTTTATTCAAGCAGGCTTGTTGTGTTTTACTCGAGCAAACGTAGCAATGTTTGCTATGTTGATTGGGGTTAAATTACTCTTAGATGGAACACTTATATTTCAGAGTTTAAGTTTCTTTAAAAAGCGCAGATTGTTGCTATTGTTGCCTTTGGTGGAAATATTTTATGTAATTTATATATTAATAATTGGTATTATTGCGAATATAGGTGGGGCTTACGAGTGGAAGGGACGAACAGTTAATTAATTATGAAGTCAACAATTCAAACACCATCGGCTAGAATACTTGCTAAATTATTAAAAAATAAATTGGCCTTAGCCGGATTCTTTTTTATTGTACTTACTTTTTTAATGGCTTTGTTTGGTTATTTAATTATTCCCGATCATTCGCCAATGGCCAACGAAATGCATTTGGAGCTGAGTACAAAAAAGCCATTTGCAAAAGCACAATTTTTGGCGCTTCGTAAAAATAAAATCATCACACCCGTTTCCTTTTGGTCTCGTATAGCAAATGGTCAAGAATCCGAGTTTCAATTCATTCCTATTCAATCTTACCAATTCAGCGATTCTACGATTCAAATTACCCTGCTTGATCAACAAAAGCCCGTGAGTTATAATTTGGCTTCGATTGTATATCCGATTGCAGATGCTTCGGCTATCACCTATAGCCAGCAAGCATTTCAGCTACACACGCTCGATGGGCAAACAATAAAGATTAGCACAACGGCTTTGCTCACAAAAATAAAACAAGATCAAATTTTTACCAGAACCTATATTTTCGGAACCGATCGTTATGGTCGAGATTTATTTAGCCGCATTATTTTAGGCAGCAGGGTATCACTTTCTGTTGGTTTAGTTTCGGTTGTTATTTCTTTGTTAATTGGACTAGCACTTGGCGCCATGGCAGGTTTTTATAGGGGTACTGTCGATGAATTAATTAGTTGGCTTATTAATGTGATTTGGTCTTTACCCACACTCTTGCTAGTTATTGCTATTTCATTTGCTTTAGGCAAAGGATTTTGGCAAGTATTTATTGCCATTGGTTTAAGTATGTGGGTAGAAGTGGCGCGATTGGTTCGTGGTCAAATTTTAAGCGTCAGAGAATTAGAATATGTAGAAGCCGCTAGAGCAATGGGTTTTGGCAGCTTTAGAATTATCTACAAACATATATTGCCAAATATTATGGGCCCCTTATTGGTTATTGCTGCTGCAAATTTTGCATCGGCCATTTTATTAGAAGCTGGATTGAGCTTTTTAGGATTTGGC
Organism: Sphingobacteriales bacterium; assembly: GCA_947505035.1. GTDB lineage: Bacteria > Bacteroidota > Bacteroidia > Sphingobacteriales > Sphingobacteriaceae > CAIKLP01. Next base: position 9,909 of record CANNIS010000045.1, on the reverse strand, counting down.
GCACAACCACCTATGCCAACATGGGGAGGAATGGTAAAAGAACATTACGGTTACATTATTATTGATGCGGCATATCTTGCCATTATACCTGGCATAGCCATTATGCTTTTAGTATTTGCCTTCAATATTTTTTCTTCAGGATTAAGCGATGCATTTGAAACAAAAGGGAATAATGTTTCGGTTTAATTGCCTTGGCTAATTGCATTTTTAGTTTTTGTATCAAGCGAAATAACTATTGCGATACATAATAAAAAGACACCGCCATTCTTATCAACCTCCACCATGTCGCCAAGTACCAAGTGAACTAAAAATACCACAAGCGACAAATAGCAAGCGGTAATGATATGTTTATCTTGTTTTATTCTACTCATACGGTAAATAAAATGACAGCGCAATAGTGCATATAAATACATGCCGCTAAATAATAAAAAACCAAAAACGCCTTGTTCGCAAAAAGTAAGCAGAAAATAATTATGCGTACTGGCATGCTCGGGGTTGTCGCTTACGTTCGTAATAAATGCGGGGTTTGCGTAAATTTTATAAGTAGGATAAAAGGTATTAGTGCCTGTGCCTAACCAAAAATTATGTTGAATTAAATTTACTGCAGCTACCCATCTATACACTCGTTCCATTCCAGAAACATCTTTCATTTGCATGGTGGCCGACATGTGTTTACTAAAATTCTCGTGATTAAATACAGTTCGTTGAAAATCGGGTGCGTATTTCATGTAGCGATTTTGATCAACTAAATAATAACAAAAACCAATCGTACAAATAAGCGCAATCAATAGCGCATGTTTAAGATAAGCTGAGCGAAACACTACCAACGCGCCTATTGCAGCCACTAAAGATAGCCAAGTAGTTCGGGTGTAGGAAGTAATGATTGCAAATAATAAAAGCAAAATACTACCAACAAGTATAAATAATACGAATGGTTTTTGTTTGTACCAGCCAATTGCCATAACAACAAAAGGCAATAATAAGCCAAGTGCGCAGGCATAAATTACATGGTTGGCGTAAAACGGTCGAGCGGCTATATTGATTTCATCAAAGCCAAAAGATTTTAAAGCATGTCTAGCAACGGTATAACATACGCTTAACATTAACGGAATAAAAATCAACCAAAATAATTTCTTATAAATACCTTCTTGTTTTAAAATTAAAATTGGAATAAATACAAATGCAGCGTAATACCAAAGCTTTGTAAGTAAATATTTAAAAGACAAAACATGGTTTGGAGAGAGCACCATGTTTAAGCATAATAATGCGATATGTGCTAAGATAAGTAGTACTAGCAAGTGTTTCCATTCTGCATTTTGTTGCAATCTGTTTTGAATAAGTAAAACAATGCTTACGCCTAGGAGTGTGATCATTAAGGGTTCTGTGGGCATCGATAAACTTGAGCCGCCAACAGAAAACTCAAACGATAAGGGTAGTGCTGCAATTATAAAATAAAACAGCAAGGAGAAATCTTTAACGGCTATATATCCGCCAATTAAAATGATTGGTAAAAAGTGAATATAGGGTGCGTCTATTTTTATAGCATACAATGAAGCCGCCACAAATAAAGTTATTGCGGCAAAGAAAACAAGGAATTGTTTGGGTGTAATTGCTTTAAACAATTTAGCTTAATTTTTTACTAATGGCTGGCATGGCTTCGATCAGCACAATGGTAATAATTGATAATAAAAAGGTAGAAAGAAAAACCAAGCCTGTTGTTAAGCCTCTTCTAGGTCGAGCGGCAATTTCTGGTTTTGTTGCTTGATTAATGGTAAATTTCATTGGCAATACTTGCTCGTAGTCTAACTTGGTACTTTCGAATCTAGACTTTAAACTACTTAGCTTTTTCCTTTCTAAGTCAAGACTATTGATATTATCAAGGTAAATACCGCCATATTTTTTTAATAAGTCTAATTGTGGCTTAACTGCATTGATTGCTGCTTGATAGCCATTTACCCTTGCACGAGTTTTAACAATTAAAGTATCCGGCAAATTTACTTTGGTGTTTTCGTACACTTTTAAAATGGCAGTCTCTTGATCTAATCTTACTTTATTTAGGGTATAACTTTCGTTCAATTGTTTTGATTGTTCGAAATAATCGTATACGCCTGCTTCGCGTAATTTTAACAAAGTTTTATCCATTAAATCTACTACCTGTAATTCGTTTTGATATTCTTTGGTAATGATCGCTAAAGCTTCTTTGGCTTTACTTCTTTGAATTTCATTTTTTTGATAACCTGCAAAATAGGCAATGAAATTAGCCATGTCGGCTGCTATTTGTGGGTCGGTATCGAAAACCGTAATTTGTATGGCTTTGTATTCTGTTTGTTCTACTTCCACTTGTTTGCCTAACAAGTTTTTTAAGGTATAATAAGAAACGCCAGCAGTAGTATCTAATTTATAATGTTTAGCCAAATTAAATTGGTGAATAACTGCTAATTTCATTTCATCAGATTTTAATATCTGTAATAATTGTTCTCCATCTTCGTCGGTTCCAAATTCTAAAAGGTTATAGCGAACCATACCAGGTTCGGTCATTAAACTAGTAGAAATTTTTGCATTAGAAGTTGGGTAAAAAATTACACTTGCCTTATACTCTGGCGTAATAAATGTTGGGCCTGTGAAAATAAAAACGATTAAGGAAACTAAAATGGAGCTACCAGCAATTACCCATTTCCATTTCAATACTAATTTTATCAAATAAAAAATATCAAATGAATAGTCGTTTTGTACTTCTTTGTCCATGTTTAATTAATAAGGAAAGTCAAAGGTAAGATTTTAAAGGAAATCTTATTCTTCTGTTTTGATAATATTGTTGAGTTGTTTAAAGGAGATTAAACGCAAAATTATTAGAAATAGTATAGCTAATAGCAAAGCAATGGTAATGCTCCATAATGCGGGCAGGTGGTAGTTTGCCAACAACCGGCTTGTCATATAGCTTAAAAGTAGGGCTATCAATAGCTTAATAACCGTTAACATTTTGATTTTCAATGAAAAAACTTTTGTAGCAAAGTATAAATGGGCCAATGCAACAAAACCAAAACTCAGCATTGCGTTCCAAGCACAAGCAATAGCACCATATTGAGGAATGAAAATAAGGTTGGCTAATACATTAAAAACAACCGCAATGCCTGCAATTTTATTGAGTAATGGAATATTGCCGTTTGCGGTTAATAAAGTGCCACAAACATAGGTGATACAACTGGCCACAAAGCTGATTAACAATAAACCTAATAATTTACCAGCAAAGGCTGCATGTTGTAGGTATAGCAAATCCATTAAGGGCATCCTAAAAACATACACCACAATAGCAAATGCAAAAGCAGGAAAAACCAGTAATTTAAAACCTGTTTTTACCATAGGCTCGACCGACGCTTTGTCTTTAATTAACCTTGAAAATATAGGGTAAAGCAAACCGGAAAATAAAATAGCGATCATATTGGCCGCATCGATTAATCGATAGGCAGCAGCATAAATACCAACTTCTTCGTTGCCATTAGGATGCATCATTTTTAGCAAAACGGTATCAATTTTTGCATAAAGCACCATCAATAAAGCTAATAAGGCAAAAGGAAAACTTTCTTTGATTAGGAGGAAGCAAAACTTTTTATCAAATTTAAAATTCGGGTTAATGCAGTAAAACTTTACAATAAAAAAGGAAACAGCTGCGGTAATTCCAAACGAAAGTAATTGTAAAATACAAAAAAGTTGAATGTCTAAAAGGCCTTTTAAGCTTGGGATATAGAGAAATACGCCAACAAATATAATCATCAATATTTTATCTAAAATAGAAATAAATGTATCTGTTTTAAACAAGTGCAAGCCCGATAAATTGGAGCGATTATAAAGTACAATGGAATTTAAAATTTGAGAAAAACCTAGCAAAATAACTAAGGTTAATTCTGTTTTATTTTGTTCACTGAAAATAAAATACCAAAGTAAAAGAAGTATAAAATAGGGGACCGTTAGTGCAATTTTAAAAACAGTTATGCGGCTAAAGTATTTGGTTAGTAAATGATTGTTTTGCGCAATGTGTCGATTGTTGAAATTGGTAATACCTGGATCGAGTACCACACTTAAAATAAAACTTAGATTAAACAGTGCATAAAATAAGCCATAAGCATTGCTGCCAACGGTATTCTGCAAGCCTCGGTCAATTCCAAATAAGTAGAGTGGCTTAATTAATAAATTAACAAAGACCAGTAATATAAGATTGAGGATAAATTTTCGTTGCATATTTGAAATCAATACAAAGAAATTAAATTTATCTTTGTATTGCGACATTTCGGCTAAAATAAGCATTTAATGAAAAAAGAAGATTTTATATATGCGAGCAGTATTTGCTGTTCTACATGGATCAATGGCTTTAAAAAGCCTCAAAACATCCATGTAGCGCGTATTTTGATCGTTAAATTAGATGAAATTGGCGACATGGTCAATGCGGTTCCGGTTTTTCAAGAACTTAAAAATGTTTATCCTAATGCTACGCAAACTTTATGGTGTAAGCCGTTTGTAAAGTCTTTAATGGAGCCGATGGCAGCCATTGATCATATTGTATTGTCTGCAAAAGAACTCAGTGGCAAATACGATTTGCTAATAGAACTGCGTGGCACATTTGAATCTATTGGTTATGCTTTGTTGCATCCACCGCAATACCGTTTAGATCGGGCCAGTGTTCGATTAAAAAATAAATTAAACAAAGGTGTGCATCCGCATGAGGTGTTTACTAATTTGCAAATCATAGCACCTTTGTTGAATGAAATACCCTCGGAACCGTCTATTTTATTGAGTTTTAGCCCATCAGATGAAAACATTGCGCAGCAATTTTTAGTTCACAATCAACTCAACCGTTTTGCTGTTTTTCATTGTGGCGCCAGAAAAAAGTTGCGCCAATGGAAAGAAGCTAATTTTATTCAAGCGGCAAATTATTTGAAAAAAGAACATGCACTTGATATTATTTTTGCCGGAGATGAAACGGATATTCCCATGATCTCGCGCATGCAGGCTGCCCTAGATTTTAAAAGTTATTCGGTTGCTGGGCATTTTTCCTTATCGGCTTTTGGTGCTTTATGCAAGCAAGCGCAGGTTTTTTTAGGTAACGAAAGCGGTCCATTACACATTGCAGCAGCTTGTGGTTGTAGTGTTTTAGGCTTATTTGGTCCGGGAGAGCCAAAGGTTTTTTATCCTTGGGGCGCAAAGGCACATTTCTTGCACGAAGTATTGGAATGCAATCCTTGCGATCAAATCAATTGCAAATACCCAGATAATACCTGTATGGATCGAATTAGTGTAGCGGCGGTGCAAGAAAAATTGAACGAAATTATTTTGCAGTAATTTTTTTTGCTTTGATTAATAAGTTGGGGCTAAATACCATTGCCCTAGTGGAGCGAGCGGTAGCAAAAATAACAAGATTTATAAAAAACTTCACTACCAACCATATTATTTTTCTAAAAATTTCTTTGATGATATTGTTGCTTCGCATCAAAGAATTTAATACTTGAATTTCCGAAAAGCCTGCGGTTAACAATACTTGATTTGCAGAAGAATAATTTAAATAATTTTCGTGGGTAAAATCGCCATTGGCAAAAAGTGTTGCAAAAGGGGCATCTAAGTTAGGTGTTCTGAATATAGCTATTCCATTAGCTTTCAGCGAATTTCTAACGGCATTTAACACCTCCATTAATTCGTCTTTGTTAAAATGTTCGATAATATCTATGCCGGTAATAACATCAAATTTTTCGATATTTTCTTTGAGGTAGGGCAAAAGATCTTGCAACTCAATTTCAGACAAACCAATAGATTGCGCCATTTTTACTTGACCCTCACTTAAATCAATACCTTTTAAATTCACATAGCCGTTTTGTTTAAGCATATAAATTAAAGAACCAAATCCGCAACCAATGTCTAAAATTACCGCATCGTGGTTCTTAGGCATCAAAGGCAAAACTTCTTTCGCTAATAAATATTCTTCCGATTTTATTTTTGCTTCCAAATCTAAAGAGAAAGTTCTACCCGATTGACTATTAAAGTAATCTTGATAAAATTGTTGACGGTACTTAAATTCTGGAGGCATAAAATTTATCGCTAATTCACAAATATAAATTTTAAATTTGAACAGTATATATGTTAAAGTTAAGGTATCAAAAAAAATTAATAGAAGCGGGCTGCGATGAAGCAGGAAGAGGCTGTTTAGCCGGTCCGGTTTTTGCAGCAAGCGTTATATTGCCGCCCGATTTTGAACACCCCGACCTGAACGACTCCAAGCAATTGACTGAAAATAAGCGAGATGAATTGCGAATTTTTATCGAAGCGCATGCATTGGCCTTTGCGGTAGCAACTTGCAGTGCAGCAGAAATAGACGAGATCAATATCTTGAAAGCATCGTTTTTAGCTATGCATCGGGCCATTGATCAATTAAATACACGACCACAATTGCTATTAATTGATGGCAATCGTTTTACCACCTATCAAGATATCCCACACCATTGCATTATTAAAGGCGATAGTAAATTTCAATCTATTGCGGCGGCTTCTATTTTAGCAAAAACCTACCGAGACGAATACATGCTAAAAGTTGCAGCAGATTATCCGGCTTATCGATGGGAGCGTAACAAAGGATACCCAACCAAGGCACACCGTGATGCTATTGCAAAACATGGTGCTACGGAGCACCATCGTATGACTTTCACCTTATTGCCACAACAGCTTAAAGTGCTTTAATTGCATTTTTTTTATTAATTTCGCCACATAAAATACTACTATGAAAAACACTGCATTATCTGATACGCACATTAAATTAAATGCTAAAATGGTTCCATTTGCTGGTTATAATATGCCAGTACAATATGAAGGCATTAACGCAGAGCACGAAACCGTAAGAAAAGCGGTAGGTGTTTTCGATGTGTCGCATATGGGCGAGTTTATTTTAAAAGGCGCAGATGCTTTAGACTTAATACAACGCGTGGTTTCTAATGATGCATCGAAATTGGTAGACGGTAAAGTACAATACGCTTGTTTGCCAAATGAACAAGGTGGTATCGTAGACGATTTATTGGTTTATCGCATCGACGAAAAAACATACATGTTAGTGGTGAATGCGTCTAACATCGAAAAAGATTGGAATTGGATTAGTAAATTCAATACTAAAAATGTCGAGATGCATAATATTTCAGATAAAACTTCTTTATTGGCTGTTCAAGGCCCATTAGCGGCAAAAGCTTTACAGTCTTTAACAGCGATAGATTTAGCTGCAATGGAATATTATAGTTTTCAAAAAGGGGTGTTTGCTGGAATACCAAATGTGGTTGTTTCGGCTACGGGATATACAGGTGCAGGTGGCTTCGAAATTTATTGCGACAACGAACATGCTTTACAAATTTGGGATGCTGTTTTTAAAGCGGGTGCCGAATTTGGCATTAAACCAATTGGTTTAGGTGCACGCGATACTTTGCGTTTAGAAATGGGATTTTGTTTATACGGAAACGATATCAACGACACCACTTCTCCAATTGCAGCGGGTTTGGGCTGGATAACTAAATTCACGAAGGAGTTTACGAACGATAAAAATTTATTACAACAAAAAGAAAATGGCGTACCACAAAAATTAGTTGGATTCGAAATGTTGGAGCGTGGTATTCCTCGTCACGATTATAAAATTGTAGATGCTAACGGAACTGAAATTGGAATCGTAACTTCAGGTACGCAATCTCCATCTTTGCAAAAAGCAATTGGCATGGGTTATGTGAACACAGCTTATACAAAAGAAGGTTCAGAAATTTTTATTGCTATTCGCGATCAAAAAATAAAAGCGACGGTTGTTAAATTTCCTTTTTATAAATCATAAATGTCTCGACAAATAGAAGTTTGCTTGAGCCCTGTTATGGTGCCGCATTATCAAATGGCGGGACGCATAGTGGTGGTGATAGATATTTTTAGAGCGAGTTCTTCGATTTGTTATGGTATCGATAATGGTGCCCATGCCATTATTCCAGTTGCCACTGTAGACGAGTGTTTGAGCTATGCAGACCAAGGTTACTTACTAGCCGCAGAACGCAATGGAGAAGTGGTTGAAGGATTTGATTTTGGAAATTCTCCTTACAGTTATACTGCCGAAAAAGTTAAAGGACAAACCGTAGTATTAACAACTACCAACGGAACCTTTGCTATTCAGCAAGCAAAGCAAGCGGATCAAATTGTATTGGGTTCTTTTTTAAATTTAACCAGTATTTGTAATTGGTTAGCAGCGCAAGACAAAGATGTATTGCTACTTTGTTCGGGTTGGAAAAATAAATTTAATTTAGAAGACACGCTATTTGCAGGTGCGGTTGTGCATCAAATCAAAAAATCATTTAGCCATTTTTGCGATGCGGCTATTGCTGCCGAAGACTTGTATCTACAAGCACAATCTGATTTACGCGGCTATTTATATAAGTCTTCGCATAGTCAACGATTAAAAGAATTAAATATTGAAAACGATATTCAATTTTGTTTAAAACAAGATTGTTGCCAAGCTATACCGGGATTGGTTGGTGATCGATTGGTTGATATCAAATAGTTTTTTATTCAAAATAGTAATTGATCATATTTGAATTTATTTTTAAATAGACAGTATTGATTTAAATTTATTGGAGTTTTATTGCAAAGCAGCGAGGCAAACGTTAGTAAAACCGTTTCGAACCAACCTTGAACCGACTCAAAAACAAAAAAGCCTCTTAGAAAATCTAAAAGGCTTTTTAATTTTTAGGTAGCGGGAACAGGACTCGAACCTATGACCTTCGGGTTATGAGCCCGACGAGCTACCAACTGCTCCATCCCGCACTGTATACAATCTCAAATTGCCCAAAGGCGCTTATTAATTGGATTGCAAAGATATTATTCGTTTCTTTGTAATCCAAATTTAATTTTTTTTATGAGTCATCAGTCTGGTTTTGTGTCGATTATAGGTAAGCCTAATGCAGGAAAGTCTACCTTAATGAACGCTTTGATCGGCGAAAGACTCAGTATTATCACACCAAAAGCACAAACTACCAGGCACAGAATACTCGGAATAATGAACGAACCCGAGTATCAAATTATTTTTTCAGACACGCCAGGCATCATAAAACCGATGTATGGTTTGCAAGAATCTATGATGTCGGCAGTGAATCAATCTTTAGTTGATGCAGATATTATTTTATTCGTAACAGACATTCACGAAAAATATGACGAACAAGATGTAATTGATAAGTTATCACAAACGAATTCGCCAGTTGCCGTTATTGTAAACAAAATAGATACTTGTAAGTCGCAAGCAGAAGTAGAAGAGAAATTAGCTTATTGGCAAAATTTGTTAAATCCTCAAGCAATTTTTCCAATATCGGCGCTCGAAAATTTCAATGTGCCAGCTGTTTTTCAGTTTGTACTCGAAAATTTACCAGTGCATCCGGCTTATTATCCTAAAGACGATACGTATACCGATCGTACCGAAAGATTTATTGTTTCAGAAATGGTGCGTGAACAAATTATGACTCATTATCAAAATGAAATTCCATACAGTACAGAGGTAATTGTTACCTCTTTTAAAGAGGAAGAAAATATCATTCGCATAGATGCCGAAATTATTGTCGAAAGAGATTCGCAAAAAATAATTGTCATTGGCACTAAAGGCGAAAAGTTAAAAAGAGTGGGAACTAAATCACGCGAAGCGATGGAATTATTTTTAAGTAAAAAAGTATTTCTATCCTTATTCGTAAAGGTTATTCCTGACTGGAGAAATAAAAAGAATTATTTAAAAGGATTCGGATACGAATCTTAAAAATCAAAAGACATGAGTAATATAGTTGCAATTATAGGAAGACCGAATGTTGGCAAATCCACGCTATTCAATAGGTTGTGCGAATCACGAAAAGCAATCGTTGACGATTTTAGCGG
>CANNIS010000044.1 GCA_947505035.1 Sphingobacteriales bacterium | reverse complement strand
GGTATTATCTCTTTCCAATTTCATATCTTTCTCATTTTTCAATGAGTTGACATGCCAGCTTAAATCATAATAACCTGTATTGTTACTGATGATATTATTCATTCCTTCCGATTTAATATCGAAATCTATTAAATAAGAATCACCTTTTAGCGTATAAACAAAGTCTAAGTATTGCCCTGTCTTTGAAGCCAGGCGCATGGTTAAGGTATTAGAATCTTTTTTGAGTACTTCGAAAGAAGAACCAATTTTTTCGAAATATAAATCGGAGGTATTGATTAAATCGTTTCCTACCGTATAGCTTAAATTAAATTTGCTGTCTTTTTGATCGAATAGGAACAAAGGTTTTTTATCCCAAGTTTTATATTCTTTTAGTTCTACTGCAACAATGCTTCCGCCTTTAGTAGAAATAGTCGCTTTAATTTTTTCGTTTTCGATAACTACCAATTCTTCTTTGCCTGCTGTTGCTGCACTTAATACATTACTAGTATCTAGTTTAACAATACTAGAGTCGCTTTTTTGAGCAATCGTATCGATGGCTATGGTATTGCTGCTATTGGCTTTAGCTGCTTTAATAGAATCTTCTTGTTTTTGTAATTGTTGCAATTCCGATTCCGAAGGTTGCATGTAAAAACTAAAGCCAATTAATATAATTGTCATTAGTAAAAGGCCTGTTAATGTATTTCTATCCATTATTATGTGTGTAATGCTGTGTGCAAACCTACGCTAAATCATTGAATTTGTAAAAAAAAAGCACCGAAAGAATTCGGTGCTTAATTATCTGACAATCAATTATTTATTTATTTTTTTTAATTTTTTGACCGTATTTGTGATCTGCAGCTGCAGCTACAAATTTTACAAATAAGGGATGTGGATTGGCCACGGTACTTTTTAATTCGGGGTGAAACTGACCCGCCACAAAAAACGGATGGTTCTTTAATTCAATAATTTCAACTAAACCGTTTTCCAAATTCATGCCAGAGGTAATCATGCCAGCATCATTGTATTGTTTTAGATATTTATTGTTGAATTCGTAACGGTGACGATGACGTTCAGTGATTTTGCTTTTACCATAAATCTCGAATGCTTTGGTATTTTTCTTGATTTCGCAAGCATATGATCCTAAACGCATGGTGCCCCCTTTGTTTTTGATTTTCTTTTGCGACTCCATGATGTCTATAACAGGGAACTTTGTTTTTTCGTCCATTTCTGTAGAATGTGCACCTTTAAATTTCAATACATTTCTACCAAATTCTATCACGGCACATTGCATTCCTAAACAAATACCAAAGAATGGAATGTTATTTTCTCTAACATATTTAATGGCATCTAGTTTTCCTTCAATGCCTCTGTTTCCGAAGCCTGGCGCAACTAATACGCCATCTAAATGACCTAGTTTTTCAGCTACATTAATTGGGTTGATATTTTCTGAATGTATGTATTCTACATTCACTTTACACTCGTTGCTAGCACCTGCATGAATAAACGATTCGATGATAGATTTATAAGCATCGGGTAATTCTACATATTTACCAACTAAACCAATGCGAACATCTTTGGTTGGATTTTTCAACCTGCCCAAAAAGTCTTTCCAAGAATCTAAATTGGGTTCTTTGTTTCCTGATAATTTTAATTTTGCTAAAACCGTTTTATCTAAATTTTCTTTCAGCATTAACAAAGGCACATCATAAATAGTAGATGCGTCGATAGATTCAATAACAGAATTGATATTTACATTACAGAACAAGGCAATTTTTTTCCTTATTTCCATATTGATATGGTGCTCGGTTCTACAAACCAAAATATCTGGTTGAATACCGTATTCTAACAGCATTTTAACCGAATGTTGAGTTGGTTTTGTTTTTAATTCGCCGGCAGCCGCTAAAAATGGAATTAAAGTTAAGTGAATTACAATCGCATTATGAACGCCTAATTCCCATTTAAATTGACGAACGGCTTCGATGTATGGTAAAGATTCGATGTCGCCTACAGTGCCTCCTAATTCGGTAATAACGATATCGTAATCGCCGCTTTCTCCTAAAATTTTAAAATTTCTTTTAATTTCATCGGTGATATGCGGTATAACTTGAACTGTTTTACCTAAATATTGGCCTTCGCGCTCTCTATTGATTACATTTTGATAAATACGACCCGTCGTAATATTGTTGGCTTGAGAAGTTGGAACATTTAAGAAACGCTCATAATGGCCAAGGTCTAGATCGGTTTCGGCACCATCTTCTGTCACATAGCATTCGCCATGTTCGTAAGGATTTAAGGTTCCTGGATCAATGTTGATATAGGGGTCAAACTTTTGAATGGTTACTCGATAGCCTCTAGCTTGTAATAATTTAGCAAGAGAAGCGGAGATAATGCCTTTTCCTAAAGAAGAAGTAACACCACCCGTAACAAATACATACTTGGTCATTGATTTTAGCTTAAATTGTGAATCAATAGTCAGAAAAAGACTATTACGTTACGGGATTCAAAAGTAAAAAAAATTCGCTTTTATCTGTTATCAATCCCGATTATATTTATTCACATAAGCCGAATAACTCTCTAATTATTCAAAAATACTTTGAAAATAAAGCGATCTAATAGATTTTTCTGAAAGAGCTAAATCGTGCAAACCACCTGGAATAATTTTGATTTTCACATGGCTCTTGAATTTGCTGCAAATTACTTGAATGTCATTAACAGATAAAACCGCATCCCCTTTTTGTAATTTTTCAGACCAAACTTTTTCATAAGTTGCATGATCCGAACAACACACTAAAATTGCTTGTTTAATTTGATAATTTTTTTGAATGCGTTTTTGTGCTTGATAAATGGCATGCAGCCAACCCGCATTTACATCGAAGGCTACTAAAGGTTTCCATTTCATATTGTATTCCCATTCACCATGATATTGCTTAGCAATGCTTTCTCCATAAAGGGTAGAAACGCCATCTGGTACTTTTATTTTAGGAAAAAATCTCCCTAAAAATGACACTGTAGGAATCGCTAATTTTTCGTTAAAAGGGGATTGGTTCATGTCTACAAAAGGGCTATTTAAAACCAATTTATATAAATGGTTATTTGCTTTTTGACTTTGCGCTTGTGCATAGGCTAAAGCGATGAGCCCCCCCGTAGAATGGGCATTGATTTGAATACTATCGTGTCCTTCTTGTTGAATAATTGCCAATGCAGTATCGATATCTGCAAAATACTCCTTTATATTTTTACAGTTATTTGGAATTTGGTGATCAAGTAAAGAGCGGCCGTATTTGCGCAAATCAATGGCATAAAAATCGAAACCATTGGCAAGATATTCTTTAGCTAATTCCTCTTGAAAAAAATAATCGCAAAATCCATGAATATAAAGTACTGCTTTTTTATGTTGTTGAAGTTTTCTAACAAGCGTAATTTCTACTTTGCCTTCGTAATCGTCGGGCATCCTAATTTTTTGTTGTTCGAAACCATTGCCGAGCACATCGTTTTGGTATTGCGCAAATGCTTGGCAAGAAATGATTAGCAATAATATTAAGAGTTTAATTATTTTGTTGCTTTCCATCTCTTTTGAATCCAATCTTGTTGTTCTGTTTCGCTTAAGAATGTCCACGCAACAATCCTGCTTTCTTTTTGCCCTTGTGCCATGGTAATTGTTTTTACTTCCACCGGATTTAAACTGTGCAACATTCTGTAGATGCTGGCAAGGTTTGCTTTTTTAGCGACAAGTGTGGTAAACCAGAAACAGTTTTTACCAAACAATTGACTTTCCTTGGCCATCTCTCTCACAAAGGTTTCTTCTCCACCTTTTACCCAAAGTTCATTATTTTGACCACCAAAATTCAAGAGGTTTTCGGGCCTTTCACTTTTCTTTAATTTTTCCCATTTTTTCTTCGCAGCATCTTTTGCCTCTTTAGAAGAAGCATGAAAGGGTGGATTGCAGATACAAGCATCAATGAGTTCCTCTTTATCAAGTATGTTTTCGAAAAAGCGTTTTTTGTCTTTTTGTAATCGAATATCGATGCGACCTTTTAATTTTTTATCGGCATCTATAATTTTTTTAGCCGAAATAGTGGCTTCGAAGTCGATATCAGATCCAACAAAATCCCAATTGTATTCTTTGAGTCCAATAATCGGGTATATACAATTGGCACCCACACCTACATCTAATATTTTAATGGATTTTCCCCTAGGGATTTTATTGTTATTAAAACTAGCCAATAAGTCTGCAACATAGTGGATATAGTCTGCTCTGCCAGGAATAGGAGGACATAAATAACCAGCTGGAATATCCCAACTATGGATATCGTAAAATTGTTTAAGTAAGGCTTTATTTAAAACGATGACTGATTCTGGATTAGCAAAATCGATGGTTTTTTCGCCAAATTTATTGGTAAAAACATGGGGCAATAATTCTTTACAGGTATAGCAAAGTTGTTGAAAATTATATCTGCTGCGGTGTTTATTGCGCAAATGCAATTCACTTTTTTCGGTATGATTGGCATCTAATGTCATACCCTAAAAGTACAAATTTAATTTCGAGAATGTGATTTAAATAAGAATAAAATAGGATCGTTTAATCGAGCGCTCCAAGCATTTTCAGTGTGTTCGGCGCCATCGTATTTATTGCATTTAAATTGATGTGGTTGGTAGCCATTACGCTGAAAAATTTGATTGATTTGCAATTGATAGGGTTCGTAAATGGCGTCTAAAGTAGCTGTGCCGTAATCAAAGTAAATTTGATGAGTGCTTGCTTGAGGTAAATTCAGCGTCAAATAATTTTCAAATGCAATGGGAAATGGATTGTCTGCAGATTCGAAAATACCTGGCCAGTGGGTAGATAAACACATGGCTGAACCAAAAATATTCGGGTATTCGCAAATGGCATATAAGGAAATTAAGCCACCCATGCTGGAGCCTCCAATACTGGTATGCTTTGCATCTTTATGCGTAGCATATTTTTGATCCACAAATGGCTTCAATTCTTCGACAATAAATTTCAAATAACTATCGGAATATATTTTAGTATGAAATAATTTTTGCTCAGCAGATCTAGCGGCGTTAAAAATAATTTGTTGATCTGATGTAGTCATTTGTTCGAAAGGTTTCTGCGGAAAATAACTTGCATGTCTATTTATTCCGCTATTGTAAATGCCAACTACAATCATATTTATTATTTTTTTTGCGGAAATTAAAGAATCAAGACATTCGTCAATTCCCCATTCCTGTTGATTCCAGGTAATTTTTGCATCAAACAAAGAACCACCATCTTGTAAATATAAAACCGAATATTTTTGATTGGCATCGTAGTTACTAGGCAACCAAATGGCAAGATTGATGGCAGGAATAAAATTAGATTTAAAACTAGGGTAGAAGTCAATTTTACCTTGATTTGTTTGGGGTGCTTGTGCATTACATATTTGCATAAGACCAATAAATAGGATTAGCAATCTAAATATTTTCATTTAGCTGATATCATTGGAACTTCCATTATTAAAAATTCTGATTCGGTAATGGATTTGATATTGATGTTATTTGTCTCCCAAATACCATAGCCATCTCGAGGGTGCAATATTTGATCGTTGATTTGCACCTGACCGCTCAAATTGAATATGTATAAGCCATTTAATGGATCTTTCATCGTATATGCCGAAGCAAAATATTGATCAAATTTAGCAAGGTGAAACCAAGCATTTTGATGAATCCAAACGCCTTCCTCGTTTTCGTTTGGCGAAATTATTTGTTGCAAGTTGTTGTGTCTATCTGCCAAATTTAAAGTGATTTGATCATAGCGAGGCACCACATTTTGCTTATTCGGGAAAATCCAAATTTGTAAAAATTTTACTTCTTGGTCTTTGTTTTTATTGTATTCGCTATGTGTAATGCCAGTACCAGCACTCATCACTTGAATATCTCCATTCTTAATCACCGTTGTATTACCCATGCTGTCTGCATGTTCGAGGTCACCGACTAGTGGAATACTGATAATTTCCATATTATCATGTGCATGTTTTCCAAAACCCATTCCTGCAGCAACGGTATCATCATTGAGTACTCTTAATACCCCAAATTGCATTCTTTCGGGATTATAATAATTCGCAAAACTAAAGCTATGCTTACTATCAAGCCATCCATGATTCGCATGTCCTCTGCTTGCAGCAAGGTGTAAAATTTTTTTACTCATTAAATTTCTTTTTTAAAAATTCTGTCTTTAATACCAAAACACTTTTATCAACTTTTACCTCTATGGCATCTGCTTCGTCTATTAAACGGATATTTTTTAATACAGTTCCTTGTTTTAAGGTAAGGCTAGAACCCTTTACCTTCAATGTTTTGTTCACCATTACTGTATCGCCTTGAGCGAGTAAATTTCCATTACAATCTTTCGTTTCCATATGTATTTTGATTAAAAATATTTATTGCTAATGTTAAATCTTCAGGCGTATCAATAGCAATGGTAGATTGATTGGTGATGGCTGTTTTGATTTTAAAACCGGCTTCTATCCATCTCAACTGTTCCAATGATTCGGCTAGTTCTAATTTACTTGGGGCTAATTGTATGATTTGTTTTAATACTTGCTTTTGATAGCCATAGATACCTATGTGTTGAAAATAGGTGTGTTTATTAATCCAATTTGCTGTTTGTTCATTTCTTAAAAAAGGAATGGCTTGTCTTGAAAAATAAATGGCAAATTGTTGTTGGTCTAAAATTACTTTTGGCGTATTCGGATTAAATAAAACCGCTGAATCGTCAATGGGTTTAACCAACGTAGCGATTTGAGTTAATGGGTCATTAAAACAATCAATGATTAATTGTAATTGTGAAGGTTGAATAAAGGGCTCGTCTCCTTGTACATTGATAATAACATCTGCAGCTAAATTCATGCTTTCCACTACTTCCCAAATTCGGTCGGTACCGGTTAAATGGCTGCTTGCGGTCATGCATACTTGTCCACCAAAACGCTTTACTTCTGCTGCTATTCTTTCGTCGTCTGTTGCTACAATTACATAGTCTAGCGATGCCAATTGTTTACATTGCTCGTAAACGCGTTGTATCATAGTTTTGCCTGCAATGTCTGCAAGTGGCTTTCCCGGAAACCGAGTAGAAGCATATCTTGCAGGTATAATTGCCGCAACCTTCATTATTTTTTCGATTTAGTTTTATTCGAGGTAGAGGGGAATAAACCAAAAATTTCGGTGTCAATTCTTTGAATAATTTCTCCTAAATCTTCTGGCTTTTCTGCAAAATTCATTTTATCGACATGAATAGTTAAGAGTTTACCTTCTTTATAAGAATCAATCCAGTTCTCGTAACGTTCGTTTAATTTTGATAAGTAATCCAGACGTATACCAGACTCATACTCTCTGCCTCTTTTTTGAATTTGATTCACCAATGTAGGCACCGATGCTTTTAAATAAATTAATAGATCGGGTGGTTTAATAAACTCTTTAACAGATTCAAAAACACTTAAATAATTATTGAAATCACGGCTAGACATTAAGCCCATATCATGAAGATTGGCTGCAAATATATAAGCATCTTCATAAATTGTTCTGTCTTGAACAATGGGTTTATCTCCTCTTTGAATTTCTACTATTTGTTTAAATCTTGAATTCAAAAAATAGATTTGCAAGTTGAAAGCCCAACGCTTCATGTCTTGGTAAAAATCTTCTAAATAGGGGTTATCATCTACTGCCTCGTATTGAGGTTCCCAATGGTAATGTTTAGCTAATAATTCGGTAAGTGTTGTTTTACCTGCGCCAATATTTCCAACTATTGCTATATGCATCTTTATAAAAATTTCAATTATGTTTAACTATTTATCAAGCTTTGAAAATACAAAAATTAAAACGATTTAAACCCGATAATTTCTCGTACTTCTTTTATTGTTTTGCTGGCACTTTCTCGTGCTTTATCCGCACCATTTTTGGCTACTTTCTTTAAATAATCGTTATTAGCACCAATTTCAAGTATTTTTTCACGGATAGGGCTGGTAAAAACAATGATATCTTCTGCTAATTGCTTTTTAAAATCACCGTATCTAATTTGTTGATTATTGTATAATTCGTCGAAATGTTGATAATTAATAGTAGGAGACACCGCTTTCATGATGTCAAATAAATTTTGAATGATTGCTGGTTTGGCTTGGTTTGGTTCTGTTGGTCCCGCATCGGTCACCGCTTTCATTACCTTTTTCCGAATTTGATCGGGGCTATCTGCTAAAAAAACAGCATTGTTTTCGCCTTCCGATTTTCCCATTTTTCCATTGCCATCTAAGCCTGGTATTTTAACTAATTGCGTGCCAAAATTAAATGCATGAGGTTCGGGAAAATATTCGGTATCATACATTCTATTGAATCGATTGGCAAATGTTCTGGCCATTTCTAAATGTTGCTCTTGGTCTTTGCCAACGGGCACTTTAGTGGCTTTGTGAATGATAATATCGGCTGCCATTAAAACAGGATACGTTAATAATCCTGCATTGATGTTTTCGGAGTTGTTTCTAATTTTATCTTTAAAAGAAGTACATCTTTCTAACTCTCCTAAATAAGCATTCATATTTAAGAGTAAATAAAGTTCTGCAATTTCAGGTAAATCGGATTGAACATAAATAGTTGATTGTTCAGGATCGATGCCTGCTGCAAGATATTCTACCAGTACATTTTTTACATGTAGGTGTAAGTTTTCAGGATTTGGATGGGTAGTCAAAGAATGGTAATCGGCAATAAAGAAATAGCAATTGTATTCCTGCTGCATTTTAATAAAATTCTTCATTGCCCCGAAGTAATTTCCTAGGTGTAAATTACCCGTAGATCTAATTCCGCTTACAACTGTTTCCATAGGCCGAAAGTAATAAAAAATGAGTACTTTTAAGGCACAAAAAATTGGTTAAAAATTAATATTTTTGCTGGGCATTCAATTATTCAAATTTCAACGATGAAAATTCTCAGAAAGCTTCATTTTGTATGGTATATGTTTATGGTAGCATTGGTATTTTTTATCATGTATCCCTTATTTTATTACGCAACAAGGAAACGCGAAAGAAATGTATTTCTTGGAGATCTGCGCAAGTTTTGGTGTAAATTAGCCTTTAAACTAGGCTTTTACGGCCATCATTTCGAATATGAGCAGCCCATCGATTTTAGCAAACCTATGGTAATTGTTGCCAACCATTCTTCTTATTTAGACACACCATTAATTTGTGTCGGAATTGCTGGCGATTACCATTTTATGGGTAAAGTAGAATTATTAAAACACCCAGTATTGAAATTATTTTTTCAAACCGTAGATGTTCCCGTAGATAGAGACAGTAAAATTGCTTCTTATAGGGCCTTGAAAAAAGTGGAACAAAATGTAAAAGATGGGCAAAGTTTAATTTTATATCCTGAAGGCACGATGTCTTTAATCGCGCCCGAAATGCTCGAATTTAAAAGTGGTGCCTTTAAAATTGCCATAGATTGTGATGTGCCAATTTTGCCCGTTACCTTTTTAAATAATTACGAATTGATGCCCGGAAATGGTAAAACAGCTGGTTCTGTACCCGGAGTAATGAAAGTTTTTGTACATCAACCCATAGATACTGCTGCCTACAAAGCAGAAGGTGGGCTCGAAAAATTAAGTTCAGAAGTATTTAATATCATTAATCAAAAATTGCAAAACTATGCGAATAGATAAAGATTTAGTAGAAAAAATTGCTCATTTAGCGCGATTACAATTCAACGAAAAAGAGAAAGTTAAAATTGAAGCAGATTTGAATCGAATTCTTGATTTTATGGAAACTTTAAATGAAGTGGACACCAGTATGGTAGCGCCTTTGATTTATATGAATGATGAAGTCAATGTATTAAGAAAAGATGAAGTAATTCAAACAATAACACACGAAGAGGGTTTAGCTAATGCACCCAAAAAAGACACCGACTATTTTAGAGTGCCTAAGGTTATTGAGCAAAAATAATTGTAGGATATTTGTTACGAAAATTTCTTTTGATATAGCTGTCATTGTGTTAATTTCAGCTTTATAAAAAATACAAAAATGGAAAAGCAAGTGCTTATTAAATTACAAGATATTGGTAAACGATATGTAATTGGTTCTGAAGAAATTTTTGCCTTGCGTGGTGTCGATTTAGAAATTTATAAAGGAGAGTTTGTGGCTTTAATGGGTCCATCTGGTTCAGGTAAATCAACCTTAATGAATATTTTAGGCTGCTTAGATACCCCAACCAAAGGATCTTATATTCTCAATGGCACAGACGTTAGTAATTTAAATGACAACGAATTAGCTGAAATTAGAAATAAAGAAATTGGTTTTGTTTTTCAAACATTTAATTTATTACCAAGATCTAGTTCTTTAGAAAATGTTGCTTTGCCTTTAGTTTATGCTGGCATTGCAAAAGAAGCGAGATCCACCCGAGCAATTGAAGTATTAGATAGTGTGGGTTTAGGTAATAGGATGTACCATAAGCCAAACGAATTATCTGGTGGACAACGCCAAAGAGTAGCCGTGGCAAGGGCATTGGTCAATAATCCAGCTATTATTTTGGCCGACGAACCAACTGGAAATTTAGATACAAAAACCTCCATTGAAATTATGGGATTGATTGAAGAAATTCATCAGAAAGGAAATACCATTATTTTAGTTACACACGAAGAAGACATTGCAAAATACGCACATCGAATTGTAAGAATGCGCGATGGTGCCATAGAATCCGACGAACAAAACAAAAATATCATAACCATAAAATCAAGATAATTTTTTTAATCATCAATTGCAAAAATGAAAATATACACTAAAACAGGAGATCTAGGACAGACTTCATTAATAGGAGGAGTAAGGGTTCCAAAGCATCATATCAGAATTGAATCTTATGGTACAGTAGACGAATTAAATTCACACATTGGATTAATTCGTGATCAAGCAATCAGCGAGGAATATAAAATTGTTTTAAAAGAAATTCAAGATAGGTTATTTACCGTTGGTTCTTCTTTAGCATCAGATCCCGAAAAATCAAAAATGAAAATTCCAGATTTTCATCCAGAGGACATTCAATTATTAGAAGATCAAATGGATTTAATGAACGAAACTTTGCCAGAGTTAAAAAACTTTATTTTACCTGGTGGACATAGCATTGTTTCTTATTGCCATTTGGCTCGTGTGGTATGTCGTCGTGCAGAAAGAATTTCGGTACAATTGTCAGAATTTTCTTATGTCGATCCAATGGTTATTCAATACCTTAATCGCTTATCAGACTACCTATTTGTGCTTTCTCGCAAAATAGCTAAGGATTTAGGTGCAGATGAATATATCTGGATACCAAGAGTTTAACTAATTTAAGCTAATTTTTTTTCCACATTTTTTAGAAACATTTTAACAGCTATTTGAAATTAGCTTTATTATTTTACTTTTGCGCAAATAAGATTATCATTTAAAACACGAAAATATGTATTGGACACTAGAATTAGCATCACACTTAGAAGATGCGCCTTGGCCAGCAACCAAAGATGAATTAATTGATTATGCAATTCGTTCTGGAGCACCGGTAGAGGTTATAGAAAACTTACAAGATTTAGAAGATGATGGCGAGCCTTATGAAAACATTGAGGAAATTTGGCCAGATTATCCTACAAAAGACGACTTCTTTTTTAACGAAGATGAATACTAACAAAAAGCCCTCGAAATTTCGAGGGCTTTTTTTATGAATGTTTCAATATGTTTTCTGCTAATAAAATATCTTCTGGATAAGTGATTTTGATATTTTGTGTTTCGCCAATTAATATATGAATTGGAATACCGAGTCTTTCTACCACGGCAGCATCATCACTAAATTCATTTCGATAAGCTTGTTGATAGGCTTTATGTAAAATGGTAGCGGTAAATATTTGTGGTGTTTGAACCAAATAAATTTCTTCTCGAGCTAATGCCGAAGACACCCCATCTTGAACCCTTCTAATAGAATCTTTAGACGGAATGGCGGTAACAATTGCTTCGTGCTTTGTTACCTGCTCAAATCCTTTTAAAATAAGGCTTGTACTTAATAAAGGTCTAACTCCATCATGAATGGCTACCAACGCATTTTTAGGAATTTTCTTTAATGCATTTTTTACCGAATGATACCTGGTACGGCCACCGTTTACAAGTATATAGGGAATAGTTACTTTAAATTTATTGACAATTTTATTCCATATGCCTTGGTGATCAACATTGAGCACTAAAACAATTTCCATGTTAGGATCTGCAGCTGCAAATTTCTCTAAAGTATGAAGTAAAATAGGTTTGCCATTGATTTCCAGAAATTGTTTAGGAATATCGGTTTGCATACGCAAACCATTACCTCCAGATACAATGATGGCAAATTTCTTCAAGGTATATTATATTATTAACATGGCATCGCCATAGCTATAGAAACGATATTTTTCTTTAACGGCAATTTTGTATGCTTCCATTACAAAGTCGTATCCGCCAAAAGCAGCTACCATCATTAATAGCGTAGATTCTGGGGTATGGAAATTGGTCACCATACAATTGGCAATGCTAAAATCAAATGGTGGGAAAATGAATTTACTGGTCCAGTCGTTAGCTGGTTTTAATATTCTACCTGCAGATACCGAAGATTCGATTGCTCGCATACTTGTGGTTCCTACTGCGCAAACTCTTTTCTTTTTTTCATTTGCTTTGTTCACCATGTTCACTGTTTTTTCTGAAATAATAAATTGTTCAGAATCCATTTTGTGTTTGGTTAAGTCTTCTACCTCAACAGATCTAAAGGTTCCAAGGCCAACATGTAAAGTTACTTCTGCAAAATCAATGCCTTTTAACTCTAATCTTTTGTATAATTCGCGGCTAAAGTGTAGACCTGCAGTTGGTGCTGCAACAGCGCCTTCTTCTTTTGCGTAAATGGTTTGATATCTTTCTTTGTCTTCTGCAGTTGCTTTTCTTTTGATATATTTTGGTAGGGGAGTTTCTCCTAAAATTTCAATGGCTTTTCTAAATTCTTCGTCAGTTCCGTCAAATAAGAAACGAATGGTTCTACCTCTAGAAGTAGTATTGTCTACCACCTCGGCGATTAATAAATCATCTTCTCCAAAATATAATTTATTTCCAACCCTAATTTTACGAGCAGGATCAACTAATACATCCCATAAACGCATTTCGTGGTTAAGTTCTCTTAACAAAAACACTTCTATTTGTGCACCCGTTTTTTCTTTATTGCCATACATTCTAGCAGGAAAAACCTTGGTATTATTCAAAATCATTACATCACCATCATCAAAATAGCCTAAAATATCTTTAAATAATTTATGCTCAATTGTACCTGTTTTACGATCTAAAACCATTAATCTAGATTCATCACGTTGTTTTGAAGGTGTTGATGCGATTAAGGCTTCTGGTAAATTAAAGTGGAATTGTGATAGTTTCATCTGTGTTTATTTTATAATTTTTGGTCCCAATTGACCTTCTGCTCCATATGCCTTTGTTAAGGATATTTTATTAGCCGAGCGCGAATTTAAGAATATATTTCTTTAGTATGAAGAATAATCGAAATGCATCAATCAAATTTTTTACAAGAGTACTGCGTCTTAGCTAAATTAAATGATAATTTTGCATATGTTATTTTTAAGACTCTTTAAAGAATCCATTTTATTTGCACTTAATGCATTGGTTGTCAATAAATTAAGAACATTTCTATCTTTATTAGGCATCTCTATTGGTATTTTTACCATTATAACGGTATTTACATTGGTAGATTCTTTAGAAAATAATTTAAATAAAAGCGTTCAAAAACTAGGAAATGATGCTATTTATGTTCAAAAATGGCCCTGGGAATTTGGAAACGATTACCCTTGGTGGAAATATTTTAATAGGCCTTCGCCATCTTATCAAGATTTTGAAAAGATCCAAAAACGAGCAGGAGCAAATATTAAAGCAGTCGCTTTTCAAATTAGCATCAACGATAAAACAGTAAAATATAGAAATAAGAATGTCGAAAATGTGAATGTAATTGCTGCATCTCACGATTTTGATCAAACAAGGGTATTGGATTTTGAACGCGGCAGATATTTTACGGTAGCCGATTCTAGGAGCGGAAAAAACTATGTTTTATTAGGGTTTGAGGTAGCTAAAGGTTTATTTGAAAACGCAGATCCGGTTGGTCAAACAGTAAAAATAAGTGGAAGGAATTTAAAAGTATTAGGTGTTTTTAAAAAAGAAGGGGAAGATATTTTAAATAGTTCTATTGATAATGCTGTTTTAATTCC
>CANNIS010000043.1 GCA_947505035.1 Sphingobacteriales bacterium | reverse complement strand
TTAAGATGAAATTGCATAAAAATATTGTTTTTTATGTTTTAGCAATGCTCTATGTTTTGCTAACCTATTTTTGTCGTACCAATATATTTTTTGGAGATATGGTGCAATTTGCTTCACGACACCCTCATTTTTTTTTAGCAAATAAATTCCAAACCATATATCTTCCTAATTATTTAGATAGCGGACATCCGCCGCTATTTGGCATATACATTGCCTTTGCTTGGTTTGTGCTCGGGAAATCTTTATTGGTTTCTCATGTTGCCATGTTACCATTTTTACTCCTCATTGCTTACCAAGTTCCTCAGTTATTGAGTCGTTGGTTAAGTGGTTATGCACTTTTATTTAGTTCCTTGTTGGTATTTCTCGAGCCAACACTATTAGCTCAAGCAACTTTGGTTTCACCCGACATTGTTTTAATGGCCATTTTTATTACGAGTATTAATTTATACTTAAATAAACAATATAAAACACTTGCGATTGTTTTAATTCCTTTAGGATTAATTTCTTTGAGGGGAATGATGGTTTTATTTGCAAGTTTTTGCGCCATCATTTTGAATAATTCTTTTGCGCTAAGGAAGTTTAATCGCTATTATTTTTTTACAATTGTCTTAGTTTTTTTGCCTTCGGTACTAATAGCTACTATTTGGTTGTGGCTTCATTATCAACATACCGGTTGGATTGGGTTCCATTCAGATTCACCTTGGGCAAGTTCATTTCAACAAGTTTCCTTTGCTCAAATGCTAACAAATGCGCTACTTTTTATTTGGAGACTTCTTGATTTTGGTCGCATCACTGTTTGGTTACTTGCATTATTCTTATTATTTAAGTTAAAATTTGCTAAACAATCGAATTTAAAATTTTGCATTAGTATAGTGGTATTTATTTTAGTGTTTGCCGCAAATACATTATTTGCAGATGGCTTAGTAGGACACCGTTATTTTTTGCCAATTTATTTTTTAACATTAGTGTTTGTATTAAAAAATATACCATTTGCTTTTCCTAAAAAAATCATGGCTGCTTATGTATTATTATTGATTTCGTTTTTAATTGGAGGCTCTTTTGTGTATCCAAGTAAAATAGCGATGGGTTGGGATGCAACACCGGCCCATCTTTCCTATTATTTATTACGAAAAGATGCTATTTCCTATTTAAAAAATAATAACATTCCGCTGCAAACAGTTGCCAGTGGTTTTCCAAATTTAGATACTAGAGAAATTTTAGAATTAAATGGCGATAGTAGTCATTTTAATTCCTATTCAGATACTACATTAAAATATATTTTATATTCAAATGTGTTTAATTATCCCGATAGTTTGATTGATAAAATTGAAAAAACGCAAGCAATTTATTATCAAAAAAAAGGGTCTGTGTTTATAGGGGTTTATGCTATTGCTAAATAGTTTTTATAAATTATGGAATAGCACAATGTTTAATTGATTTCGGGAATTGGTGCTTAATGATTGATTTAGCAAACAAATTTCTAGTTTTAAATTTTTGTTTTGTTGGTAGCCAATTCCTATGGCAAATCTATTTCTGTCAAATAGTTCGCCAGTATTTTTTAAAAACAACTCGTTACTTGAACTAAAATACCATGTCTTAGGATCCATTTTATCTCTGCTAATGGGGTAGTTTATCGATAAAAAACCCCTTAACCTTAGCTGTTGCCCAGCAGCAAGAAATCTTTGTTCTAGTCGCCATCTATTAAGCAACACCGCTTTTTTGTATTTAAATTTGTATAGGTATTGCTCAAAAATTCTATTTTCTTGACTAGCATTTTTAAAATCGGTATTATCTATATAATCTTCGTTATAGATATAAGCAAAACCTATACTCATGATATGGTTATTATTTGCTAAAGGGTAACCTATATTTCCGCGTAATAATAATTGTTGTATATCGCCAATGGCATTGTAATTTCTTAAATGAATTTCGCCTGTTGACACCAATTTGTGTGGTAAATTTATCGTGCCATTATATACCATCCAATTCCCAAATTTTGCTGGTTGCGCATCGGTTAATTGGCAAGTAAATACAAACGCGATAAATAGATATTTAAAAAAAAGAAATGTTCATTTTATTTATTTGACAAAGCTATTTTAACACTTACAATATAATTTAATACCGCATTTTTTTCTTCACTATTTATATTGGCTTTGATTGCCATATCGTCTATTATATGCCCCCATTGTAAATTATTGAAATCATTAATATCTCTCGCTTCATGACAATTAATACATGCTCCAGCGGTATATAGTTTATATCCTTGGTTTAATAATTCCATACTTGCATTGGAATTACTTTTTTGAATAATTGTTAATGCAGCTTCGTTTGGAGGATATAGTTTAACCGCTGGCTTAGGTGCAGGGAAACCTAGGTTTCCAGAAAAATTATTATTAGGGTTTATATTTTGGATGGCTTCCTTTTGGATAGGTGTTTGTGCTATTTGATGCACTGGTTTTTTTACCGTACAAGCGAATAGCAAGAACATAAAACTAAATAGCGAGATGGGTAATATTTTTTTCATAATTGCTTAATTAATTTTATATAAAATGATTTTACTTGGACTGGCATCGCTTTCGAATGAGGCGATTTGAATATTTACTAAATAGCTATCATCAGCTATTTCTTCTTTTACGTATACCATTTCTGTGATCGTGCAATCATATCTAGGTTTAGTTGGATAATCCCAATAAGCATGATGGGCAGCGAGTGCACCTTCATCTTCTTCTCTATCTACCGAAGGTAAATCGATAATTAAATGTTTGATTCCTTTTAGTCTAATGGCTGCAGTTAGTTTTGGATCAAAATAACAAGGGTTATTACCCGAATAATTTGCAGTTAGTTTATTATTCGAATTTGGTAGCGTGCGAATAATTAAGGCTTCTGTTCCTTCAGGAATTTGTGTTAAATCAACAATTTGTTCATCGATGAAGTAATCACCATTTGCTATTTTTTTAGGACTTACTGTAATGAGCAATCCTAAAAAATGAAACTTTTTTAAACATTGATTAATGGTGATGCGCTCTTTGCTTATATGTCCAAGGCATTCGGTATGTGTACCATTGCCATGGGCGTTCAGCATTAAGTTTTCACAATTAGCCGATCCGCCTAAGGCTACAGAACCAATAAAGTTACCAACCCGAATAGGCTCAAACCTTGGTGCGGGTATATGAAATGCCAAAGGACCTTCTTTGGGGTTTAATGGAATAGAAATATCTATTGGCTCGTTGAGACTAACGAATTTTTCTTCAGAGATATAAACCTTATTTAGTTCCATTTTTAAATTTTAAAAAAACAATTCAGCAGCAATTTTATCTGCCATTAATTTTCCATTATTGGTAATATTTAATTTATGGTTAGCATTGCTTAGCCAATTATTTTTTATTTTTTCTTCTGCTTTTTGTAAAAGAATATTTTTATTTGCCGAGCCAAAAGCATCTTCGAAATAATTTAAGTCGGCTCCCCAAATCGTTCTTAAAGAAAGCATCAAATATTCATTCATTCTATTTTCTAAAGATAGTATTTCTATGGTAGATGGAATAATGTCTCTTCTTATTTGATCAATATACTGATGGTTATTTGCTATATTCCATTCTCTTGTACTTTGGTTAAAAGAATGAGCAGAAGGCCCTATCCCTAAGTAGGAATGGCCTTTCCAATAGGCTGTATTATGTTTTGCATAATGACCTTCTTTGCAAAAATTAGAAATTTCGTAATGTATAAATTTATTATCTGCCATTACAGATTGTAATATTTCAAACTGATAGGCTGTTTTTTCTTCCACTAAGGGTTTTTGTTTTCCTTTATTAATAAAGTTGGCCAATGCTGTTTTTTCTTCTACCGTTAAAGCATAAGAAGAAATATGTGGAATGTCATGAGATAGTGCAATGCCTATATTTTCTTGCCATTCTTTATCACTTAATTCCGGAAGTCCATATATTAAATCGACACTTAAATTTTCTATGCCAATGTCTTGCGCTCTTTTAATGCAAGACATTGCCTCTGCCGAATTATGTGCTCTATTCATCCAAATTAAATCGCGGTCAATGAAAGATTGAATACCTATGCTGAGTCTATTAATCCCCATCTGCACATAAGCTTTTAATTTCTCCTTATTTAAATCATCTGGATTGGCTTCGAGGGTTATTTCTGCAGCATTGTTTACTTCAAAATTGTTCACAATATAATGGAGTATTTGTGCGATGTCTTTTGCTGGTAAAATAGAAGGGCTCCCTCCTCCAAAATAAATACTATCAACAGCCGCATCACCCAAATAATTTCGACGAATTTGCAGCTCTAATAATAAAGCCGCTACTAATTCGTCTTTATGCTTCAATTGCGTACTAAAGTGAAAGTCGCAATAATGACATGCTTGTTTACAAAAAGGAATATGAATATAGATACCAGCCATGCCACTAATTTCCGTAAATTTAATTAATTTTAACTAATGTATTTTCGGAAGTATTCTTTATTAATTTTGTTTTTTATCCTGCCATACTTTGCTTTAGCGCAAAATGGCTATACGCTAAAATTACACACGCTTCAATCGAATGGGCAGACTTTAACAGAAACAAATCAATTCCCTGATACTATCCAAAGGGCAGCTTTTATCAATAAAAAGTTGCAATACTATTTTACTCAAGGTTATGTATATGCTGCTATCATTCATTTAAATGATAGTGCAACAATTAAAACGGCAACCATTCAATTGCATGAAAAATATTATTGGAACAGCCTGCAACTAAGTGCGCAAGCAACACAATTGTTAACAAGCTTTGAGCCACAAATTCAAACTTTAATAACACAGGCTATCGACCCTTTAAAAATTGCATTGTTATTCGATAAAATTTTAACTTATACCGAAAACAATGGTTATCCATTGGCTAGTTTACAATTTGATTCCATAAAAATTAATGATCAACGTGTGGATGCCACCATTAATTTAACAACGGGGAAATTAATTAAAATTGATAGTGTAACCGTATCTGATCCATCGGTAATTAGTTCTGTTTATTTAGGGTCGTATATTGGGCTTAAGAACGGCTCTTTTTATAATCAAAGAAAAATAAATTTAATCAGTGAAAGAGTCAATCAATTAGATTTTTTGACTTTAAAATACCCCTCAATTCTTGTGCAAGGGGAGGGGAAAATTAAATTAGTTGTTTCGCCCGAACGTAAAAACCAAAACCAAGTAGATGGCTTGGTTGGATTGATTCCTAGCGCAAACGGAAAGGCTAATTTTATAGGACAATTTCATTTAAATTTAAAAAATGTTTTCAAAAGAGGGGAGTTAATTGACTTTAATTTTAAAGGTCAGCCAAATAATACCAGAGACTTAAATTTAAAATTCAATTATGATTATATTTTAGGTTCATTTATCAGTACAGAACTACTCTTTTCTATCAGAAGACAGGATACCAGTTTTGTAACAGTTATACAAAACTATGCCTTCCCCTATTATTTTTCTGCAAAAAATTATTTAAAGTTTTTTTATAGCAATCAACAAACAAGTCTAATTTCCACAAAAAGTTTTGCTAGTACTAGCACCTTGCCAATTTATGCAGATGTAATTAACCAACAATATGGAATAGGGTTTAAATATCTTCATTTTATAAATGAATTTTACCCTAAGAAGGGCTATCATATTACCGCCAGTATTGCATTTGGAAATCGAACGATTATTCGCAATAGTCAAGTGCAACAAAGTCTCTATGATAGTATTAAATTAGAATCAATTCAATTTAATGCAAATTTAATTGCTGCCTTGTATCTTCCTTTAGCAAAGCGTTCTGTTTTATATTGGGGGACACAATTCCAGCATATTGCTGCAACTAATTTATTTCAAAACGAATTAATTCGATATGGAGGGCTCCAAAGTTTAAGAGGATTCAATGAAGAATCTCTTTATGCAGCAACATTTGCTTTGTTCAATTTTGAGTATCGATTTTTGTTAGATTCAAAAACTTTTATGCATTTATTTTTTGACCAAGCCATTGCAAAGAATCCAATGGCTACTTATGATAAAATTACGCAGCCGTTTGGCTTTGGACTTGGATTAAATATAGCAAGTAAAACGGGTGTCTTTTCAATTACTTATGCATTGGGCAAAATTAACAGCTCGCCTATTAATTATGCTAACGGGAAAATCCATTTTGGAGTTATTAATTATTTTTAAGCATTCAAAATCATTGTTGTATATTTGAAGCATACAATCTCCTAAATAAAATCGATGTACCAAAGACTAATTGTTTTCTTGTGTTTAATGTTATTCGTATTTAATACGCTACATGCCCAAGATTCAATCAATAAGGCTAACTTAGCGCAACAGCCTTTAGTGAACGCTCCTTTTCAAAAATTCGATAATATTCAAATTCAATTAGCTTATTTTCAAAAAAAACCCGGATTAATAGATTTTAATTACCAGTCTTTAGCTTTAAAACAAATCCATTTTTCTGATACCAATAATTATATTGCCAGAAAAGAATCTAAAGATTGGTTAAGTTTTTTATTAATTGGAATTGTAATTCTTTTTGCTTTTGTTAATACAGGTCATGGTAAAATTATCATTTCTTTATTTCAGGCATATTTGAGTAATAGATTGATTTCTCAGTTTAATCGTGATGATAATTTTTTCAATCTGAGAACATCTGCTTTCTTCTTATTGATTTTTTTATTTGTACTTTCTTTGTTAATTTTTAATGCAAGTCCCTTTTATACCCCTGCTGTAAAATTCAAAGGAATTGCATTATATGCTAGGATCTTTTTTTTAGTAACAAGCTATTATTTGCTTAAATACCTATTGCTAAAAATGGCTGCAAACTTGTTTGCGATCAAAAAAATAATAGCTGCCCATTTATCAATTATGGCTATTTCTAATTTTGTATATGTGATGGCAATCTTACCAATATTGCTTTTTTATCAATTTTTGCCTAAAGCTGCCCATCTGAATTTAATTTATTTGATGATATTTTTATGGGTTTTAAACGCCATATACAAGTATTTACGAAGTGGGGCCTACGTTTCAAGTAATTTTAGGTTTCCTAAATTTTATTTATTTATCTATCTTTGCACCTTGGAATTAATGCCGCTACTACTTATTTATAAAATAATAATGGGTTTAAGGTATTAAGCAATACAGTTTGTTTTGAGATAAATGGAAAAGAAAATTAAAGTTAAAAGCATTCTTGTTACACAGCCTAAACCTGAAACAGATAAATCTCCATTTTACGATTTAGCTAAAAAGTTAAATCTTAAAATTGATTTCAGATCTTTTATTCATGTAGAAGGTATTCCTGCAAAAGATTTTCGTAAAGAAAAAATTAGTCCGCTAGATTTTACCGCTGTTATTTTTACTAGTAGAAATGCTATAGATCATTACTTCAGAATATGTGATGAAATGAAAATTGAAGTACCAGCCGAGATGAAATATTTTTGTATTACAGAGGCTGTAGCCCTTTATATGCAGAAGTATGTGCAGTATCGTAAAAGAAAAATTTCCATTGGTAAACAAACAACAGCAGACTTAATCGAACTACTCAAAAAGCATAAAACCGAAAAGTTTTTTTACCCATGTACAGATGTTTATACCGATAGCATCCCCGTTTTTTTAAAAGACAATGGCTATGATTTTTCGGCAGCGGTAATTTATAAAACCGTTTGTAGCGATTTATCTGATTTAGCAGAAGTGAACTACGACATGATCGTATTTTTCAGCCCATCAGGTATCAAATCATTATTTAAAAACTTTCCAGATTTCAAACAAAATAATACACGATTAGCTACTTTTGGCCCTACCACCGCTAAAGCAGTAATAGACGCTGGTTTAACTATCAATATTCAGGCGCCAACTCCTGCATTTCCTTCCATGACCATGGCCATCGAAGATTATGTTAAGCGGATGAATAAGTAAATGCTTTTTATCCCTTCAAAACACTCATATTTAGCTTATTAATTCATTTATTCCCATTTTTTAAGAGCAGTATTGCATTTTTAGCGCTTTAAAAATTTGCATATTTTGATTATTATACTAATTTTGAACTCCTTGACCATTATTGAGGGAGCTAAAGAGACCGAATGAAAAACAGAATTCTAACTATATTTTTACTTGCCAGTACTTTGCTTTTTTCAGCAAAAGATACCAGCGCTCAGCAGGATCCACAATATTCGCAATACATGTTTAATAGTTTTGTTTTTAATCCATCTTTGGCTGGAAACAAACCCTCATTAAGCATGGTTGGATTATTTCGTTCACAATATGTTGGTTTCGATGGTGGACCACAAACACAAACAATTTCTGCACATATGCCAGCACCAAGTTTAAAAGGTGGAATTGGTTTACATATTATCAACGATCAAATTGGCTTTGAAAGAAATTTACATTTTGCAGCATCTTATGCTTATAAATATGAATTACCTACTGGAAATTTATCAGTAGGTGCTTCCTTGGGATTTATACAAAGAACCTTGGACGGAGCTAAGTTAAAAGCGCTCACACCTGGAGACCCATTGATTCCTGCAGGTTCCGTTAATGCGGTAAAACCAGATATCAATTTAGGTTTAACCTACAATACGGAGTCATATTATGTTGGATTTTCTACTACACATTTAACCAGACCAAATATGAGTTTTGATGTTCCCGGAACTTCAGAATACAAAAGTGTGGTACATTATTATTTAACCGGTGGTTATAATTTTGTATTGAGTCCAAGTATTGAAATTAAGCCTTCTGTAATGATTAAAATGGCTAGAACTTCTTCATTCGATATTAATGCAATCGCATTTTATAATCAAAAATACTGGGGAGGTTTATCATATCGTTTAAATGATGCGATTGTAGCAATCGCTGGAATGAACTTAACCGAAAGAATAAAAATGAGTTATTCTTACGATTATACAGTATCAAATTTGAGCTTAACTTCTAATGGAAGTGCTGGCTCGCATGAAATAATATTAGGATATGATGTGGTATTTGTCAAAAGAATAAAGACAGATGTGATCATAAAGACGCCTAGATTTCTATAAAAAGCAACAATTTATCGCAATAAATGAAGGCAAAAGGCGTTTAAAATCGCTTTGAAGCTAGTTTTTTTATAGTTTATTAACAAAAAAGGCACTTTATTAACATTCTTTCTTTTGAAAATAGGTTTAAAATGCTATTTTTGTTTTTACGGCTCAATACAAATAAATAAATTAAAGCAAAAATTAATGCTTAAAATGATGAAAAAAATCGCTTTGTTCTGTTTAGCTGGACTCACAGTAGTCTTAAGTAGCTGCGGATTAAATTCAGGAAATGGAGAGTTAGTTGGGTCAATTAATCGTCCAATTTTCAGACCGTTTATTCCGTTTGGAATGGTTTACATTCCTTCCGGAACATATTTTACTGGTCAATCAGATCAAGATATCAACTATTCGCAAATTGCGCACAATCGTCAAATTAGTATTTCTGCGTTCTACATGGACGAAACAGAGATTACGAATAACGAGTACCGTCAGTTTACAGAGTATGTTCGTGATTCTATTGTTAAGAAAACATTAGGTGGCGAGCATATCATGCAAGATGCAGACGGTAAAGAATTCTTAAATTGGAAAACCAGAATCAATATCAAAGACCCTGCAGTAATGGAGGCTATCTCTGAATTGTATTATCCAGAAGAAGAAAGAATCTTTGGCCGTAAAGAAATTGACGTACGTAAATTAATTTACCATTCAGAATGGGTTGACTTTGTTGCTGCGGCAAACAAATCAAACCGCGATAAATCAAGAGCTACTTTTGTAATTAAAGAAGATGTGCCTATTTATCCAGATACACTAGCTTTCTTATCAGATTTCTCTTATTCAATGAATGATCCATTGGTTGAAAAATATTTTTGGCATCCAGCTTATGACGAATATCCAGTTGTGGGTGTTAGTTGGAAACAAGCTAGGTCATTTACTGTTTGGAGAACTAAAATGTTAGAAAATTTCAAACATGAAGAAGGTGAAGCAAACATGAATCAATTCCGTTTACCTACAGAATCTGAATTCGAATATGCATCACGTGGTGGTAGAGTGGGTGCCGATTACGGTTGGGGTGGTCCATATGTTAGAAATAGCAAAGGCTGTTTAGTAGCAAACTTTAAACCAGGTCGTGGAAATTATGGCGATGATGGCGGTATGCAAACCGTTAAAGTAACATCTTATTTCCCGAACGATTTTGGATTATATAATATGTCTGGTAACGTAGCAGAGTGGACAAGCACTGCATACGATGAATCAGCAAATGTATTTTTTCACGATTTAAACCCTAATTATTCTTACGAAGCAAAATCAGAAGATCCTGAAGTATTGAAACGTAAAGTAATTAAAGGGGGTTCTTGGAAAGATATCGGATATTTCTTGCAAAATGGTACACGTAGTTATGAGTACCAAGATACTGCAAAATCTTATGTTGGTTTCCGTTGTGTAATGTCATACATGGGAAGATCAATTGGTGACGAATAATTCGGGCAGCAAAACAGTAAAACATAATTAATACAACTTAAAACTTAAAACTGAAAAACAAATGAACAATTACAAGAATTTGATGGCCAAAATTTATGGTATTGGCGCTGCAATCGTTATCGTTGGTGCACTTTTCAAAATCATTCACTTAAAATTTGCTAATGAATTATTAATTGTAGGATTACTTACGGAGGCAGGAATTTTCTTTTTATCAGCATTTGAAAAACCACATGTTGATTATGATTGGTCATTAGTTTATCCAGAACTTGCTCAAGCAGAAGAAGTAAAAACTAAAAAAGCGGCTGCCCCTAAAATGGAAGGAACAGTTACACAACAATTAGATCAAATGATGGCTGAAGCAAAAGTAGGTCCAGAATTAATCGCTAGTTTAGGTGATGGTTTAAGAAATTTTGGTGATAGAGTTGCCGCTATTTCTAGCGCAGCAGACATTGCATCTTCTTCAAACGAATTTGCTTCTAAATTACAAGCTGCATCTAAATCAGTGGAAGGTTTGAGTTCATCATATGCAAACGTAACTGAAACCATGCAAGCATTCAGCGATTCATTAGCTGATGCGCGTAATTTCAAAGACGAAGTAGGTAAGTTAACACAAAACCTTTCTTCTTTAAATGCCGTTTATGGTAATATGTTGTCTGCAATGACAATCAATAAGTAATTCTATCAGTTTAATAATTTAGAAATAAAATAAGAAATGGCTGGTAAAGAAACACCAAGGCAGAGAATGATTGGTATGATGTATTTAGTATTAACAGCAATGTTAGCACTGAATGTATCCGAAGAATTCATGAATGCATTTAAATTAGTAAACGACGGTTTAGTAATAACTGCAGGCAATTTTAGCGCTGCAAATAAAATCACTTATGATGCTTTTGAGGCATCATTAAGAAATGATCCTGTAAAAACTAAACCATTTTATGATAAAGCACAATTAGCTAAAAAATATTCAAGCGAATTAGATGCTTATATTGAAACAATCAAAAATGAATTAACAGAATTAGCAGGTGGCATTGATGAGGAGACTAATGATATTGCAAAAAGAAGCGATATGGAAATTGGTACGCAATTAATGCTAACAGCTAAAAGAGGTACCGAATTAAAAGCAAAAATTTTAGAAACAAGAGTAAAGTTCATGAATCTAGTAGATTCAAAAGACCGCGCAGAATTCAACTTTAGTTTAAATGCTGTTGAACCAGCAAAAGATAAAGAGGGCGTAAAGAAAACTTGGGAAGAAAAAAACTTTCAAGGTGTACCCGTTACCGCAATCGTAACATTGCTTTCTAAAAATCAAAATGATAATAAAAATGCGGAAGCAGAAGTAGTAAAATACTTATTGAGTAAAATCAATGCAACCGACTTTAAATTTGATCAATTAGAAGCTACAGTGGTAGCGCCTACCAGTTATGTATTAGTAGGCCAAACATACGAAGCGGATGTTTTTATTTCTGCATCTAGTAAATCTCAAGCACCGAACATTGTAGTAGGTGGTCGTTCTTTACCTGTAGAAAATGGAAAAGGGAAATACAAAATTACACCAACCCAAGAAGGATTTATTAAGTGGGGTGGGGTAATCAATATTAAAGGTCCAGATGGTTCAATCAAACCTTATAAGTTTGAATCTGAATACCAAGCGGCAAAACCAACTGCAGTAATTTCTGCAGATAAAATGAATGTACTTTACATTGGAGTAGATAACCCTATTTCGGTTTCAGTACCCGGTTTGCCTAAAGAAAAATTACGTGCATCTATTGTAGGTAAAGGTGCATTGACTGGTGGAAACGGTAAATACATTGCTAGAGTTACAGATGCAGGAAAAGTAATGATTTCTGTAAGCGGTGAAGTTTCTAAAGGGAATGTAAAAGTATTAGGTGGAATGGAATACCGTGTAAAGCGTGTACCAGATCCAGTGGCTAAAGTAGGTGGTATTACAAGTGGTCCAATGAATGCTTCTCAATTGAGAGCACAAAGAGGGGTGTTTGCAGTATTAGAAAACTTTGACTTCGATTTAAAATTCAATGTAAAATCATATACCGTAACTATTATTAGAGCAAGACAAGACCCATTAAGAATTTCTGTATCGGGTGCTGGTATTACCACTGAAGTAGTAAGCGCAATGAATGCATTGGGTCCAAAAGATAAAGTATTATTCGATGACATTATCGCTTCTGGTCCTGATGGATCTAACAGAAGATTAAATAGTGTTATTATTAGCGTGCAATAAATCTATAATCTTATAGAAATGAAAAATAAACTAATCATCACCTTAATGGCCTTACTGTTTACAGTAAGTGTAAGCTTTGCCCAAACGGAACCACCTTTAGATGGCGTGTACCAAAAGAGCAATGTAAAAACTGCAAGTGTTACTTCTTATGCTCCTTTAAGGGAAGCAGATGTAATGTGGGCTAAACGCGTTTGGCGTGTAATTGATTTGAGAGAAAAACAAAATCTCCCAATGACTTACCCTCGTGCAAAGCTAATTGATGTAATTATGGATGCAGTGTTAGCAGGAGAATTAACTGCTTACAATCCTAATCCATCTGGCCCAAAAGATTTTGGCGATGAGTTTAAAGTGCCTATGACACCTGAAGAAGTGGCTGCTATTGGAGCGGGAAGCGATACTTTAGATGTAGAGCAATTAGACGGTACATTCACCAAAGAAATTTCTACGCGTACTTTAAATAGAGATGATATTGTTGCTTATCGTTTAAAAGAAGAATGGTTCTTTGACAAACAACGTTCTATTTATGAGCCAAGAATCATTGGTGTAGCACCAGTTTATATCATGCGTAATTCTTCAGGAGAAGAAGTTGGTAAAGCCGCTTTGTTCTGGATTTACTTTAACGATGCAAGAAAAATTTTAGCGCAAGCAGAAGTTTTCAATCGTCAAAATGATGCAGGTCGTTTAAGCTATGATGATTTCTTTGTACAAAGATTATTCAGTAGTTATATTACTAAATGGTCTAACGAAAAAGATTACCGTATCGAAGATTATGCAACAGGAATGGATGCATTGATAGAAGCCAATAGAATTAAATTGGAATTGTTCAATAAAGAACATGACCTTTGGGAATACTAGAATTTTTAAAATTCAAAAAAAAGTTGATCTAATTAGGTCAACTTTTTTTTTGATTGATTGTTATTAAAATAAATATGGCCGCATTCGATTATAAAAATAGAGTAGCTGAAATTCCTCATAAACCAGGGGTGTACCAATATTATGACGAAGCGGGAACCATCATTTATATTGGTAAAGCAAAAGATTTACGCAATAGGGTAAATTCTTATTTTAATAATGATCGGGTAAATGCAAAAACGAAAACACTCGTTAGTAAAATCAGAGATATTAAATTTACCATTGTTGATACCGAGATTGATGCCTGGTTATTAGAAAACGCATTAATTAAAAAACATCAGCCGCGTTATAATATTATGCTTAAGGATGATAAAACATTTTCATCTATCTGCATCAAAAAAGAAAACTTCCCTCGCATTTTTCCTACGCGCAGAATTATTAAAGATGGCTCCACTTATTTAGGGCCCTATGCTTCCGCAAAAATGATGCATACCGTTTTAGATTTTATCAAAACATTGTATCCGCTTCGTAATTGTAATCTTGCTTTGTCACCTGCTAATATTGCCAGTGGTAAATTTAAAGTATGTTTAGAATATCAAATCGGAAATTGTAAAGGGCCTTGTCAGGCATTGCAAACTGAAGAGGCATACAATAAAGACATTCAAGATATCAAAGATTTATTAAAGGGAAATATCAACCCGATTTTAAATGATTTAAAACAAAACATGAAAGCTGCTGCAGTTGCACTAAACTTCGAATTAGCCGCTGCATATAAAGAGAAGATAGACACTTTAGAAAACTACCAAAGCAAATCAACGGTGGTAAG
>CANNIS010000042.1 GCA_947505035.1 Sphingobacteriales bacterium | reverse complement strand
CCTTGAAAATCAAACCATAAGCACTTATTTGAAAAAAGAATTGCGTCCACCATAAATTTTCTTACATTTGCATCCTTAAATAACAGTTCGGGGCGTAGCGTAGTCCGGTCATCGCGCCTGGTTTGGGACCAGGAGGTCGCAAGTTCGAATCTTGCCGCCCCGACACAAAAATCAAAGCTTGCATTTTGCAGGCTTTTTTTGTTTAATCAAGGCTGAAAATTAAAGCTAGCAGCCTTAGTTTTTAAGCAGCAAAGCCCTTCCTATTGGCAAAATATCCTATCTTTGCGGCTGAATGAAAAATATTAGAAACTTTTGTATTATCGCACACATCGACCATGGTAAAAGCACTTTGGCCGATCGACTTTTAGAATTTACCGAAACCATTTCCAAAAGAGATGCGCAAGCACAATTGCTAGACAATATGGATTTGGAACGCGAAAGAGGTATCACTATTAAGAGTCATGCGATTCAAATGAATTATCATTTAAATGGGGAGCAATATGTTTTTAATTTAATTGATACACCTGGGCACGTCGATTTTTCTTACGAAGTGTCTAGATCAATTGCTGCTTGCGAAGGTGCTCTTTTAATTGTAGATGCATCACAAGGAATTCAAGCACAAACAATTTCTAATTTATACTTAGCCTTAGAAAATGATTTAACCATCATTCCTATTTTAAATAAGATGGATTTACCTGGTGCAATGCCAGAAGAAGTAAAAGATCAAATCGTTGATTTAATTGGATGTGATAGAGATGATATTATTCCTGCATCTGGTAAAACAGGTTTAGGCGTTGATAAAATTTTAGAGGCCGTAGTGGCTAGAATACCTGCTCCCGTTGGAGATGCAACTTTACCATTACAAGCATTAATTTTCGATTCTGTATTTAATTCTTTCAGAGGAATTATTGCTTATTTCAAAGTTATCAATGGAGAAATTAAAAAAGGTGACAAAGTAAAATTTGTAGCAACAGGTAGCGAATACAATGCAGATGAAGTTGGTGTATTAAAATTAAATCAAGAACCTCGTGCCAAATTATCAACTGGCGATGTTGGATATATTATTTCTGGAATTAAAGAAGCGCGAGAAGTTAAAGTAGGCGATACCATTACACATGTTGCAAATCCAGGCGAAGCCATTCAAGGATTTGAAGATGTAAAGCCAATGGTATTTGCTGGAATTTTTCCGGTAGAAACAGATGATTTTGAAGAACTAAGAGAAGCCATGTTTAAATTACAATTAAACGATGCCTCTTTAGTATTTGAGCCAGAATCATCGGCCGCATTGGGTTTTGGCTTTAGGTGTGGTTTCCTGGGCATGTTGCACATGGAAATTATTCAAGAGCGTTTAGAAAGAGAATTCAACATGACTGTTATTACTACAGTGCCTAACGTTTCTTATATAGCATACAGCACTAAAGGAGATGAATTTCAAGTGAATAATCCATCCGATTTACCCGATCCAAGTAAATTAGATTCGGTAGAAGAGCCTTATATTAAAGCAACCATCATTACCAAATCTGAATTTGTAGGACCTGTGATGTCTCTTTGTATTAACAAACGTGGATTCATCGTTAATCAATCTTATTTAACATCCGAAAGAGTAGAATTAATTTTTGAAATGCCGATGGGCGAAATCGTTTTTGATTTTTACGATAGGTTAAAAACTATTTCTAAAGGTTATGCTTCTTTTGATTACCATCAAATTGGTTATCGTAAATCGGATTTGGTAAAAATGGATATTCGTTTAAACAGCGAGCCTGTAGATGCCTTGTCTAGCTTAATTCACAGAAGTAACTCTTTCGATTTTGGAAAAAAGATTTGTGAAAAATTAAAAGAACTCATTCCGCGTCAACAATTTGAAATTATTATTCAAGCTTCTATCGGTGCGAAAATTATTGCAAGAGAAACCGTAAAAGCATTACGTAAAGATGTAACTGCAAAATGTTATGGTGGGGATATTTCTCGTAAAAGAAAACTATTAGAAAAACAAAAAGAAGGAAAGAAAAGAATGCGCCAAGTAGGTAATGTAGAAATTCCACAATCTGCTTTTATGGCTGTATTAAAACTAGACTAATTTATAAAATGGAATTACTTGACGGCAAAAAAATAGCAACAGCAATTAAATTAGAAATTGCATCAGAGGTAGCGCAAATGAGGGCTTCGGGTATGCGAGCGCCAAATTTAGTAGCTATACTTGTTGGTAACGATGGCGCAAGTGAAACCTATGTCAATAGCAAAGAAAAAAATTGCAAAGAGGTAGGATTTGATTCGAGTGTAATTAGATATGATGCTAAAATTACAGAAGATTTTTTATTAGCAAAAATTAAAGAAATAAATCAAGATGATAGCATTGACGGTTTAATTGTACAACTCCCCTTGCCTGCGCATATTTCAGTTGCAAAAGTAGTAGAAACTATAGATCACAAAAAAGATGTAGACGGATTTCATCCAATCAATATTGGTAGAATGAATAAAAATTTACCCTGTTTTATTTCTGCTACACCGAATGGTATTATGATGCTATTAGATCGTTATAAAATTGCAACTGCAGGAAAGCATTGTGTAGTGATTGGTCGTAGTCAAATTGTAGGTTCACCCATGAGTATTTTAATGTCTTTAAACGCAGAGCCTGGTAATTGCACGGTTACCTTGTGTCATAGCAAAACACCAGATATTAAAAAATATACACTCGATGCAGATATCGTAATTGTTGCCATTGGAAAGAAAAACTTTTTAACAGCAGACATGGTAAAAAATGGCGCTGTAATTATCGATGTAGGTATGAACAGAGAAAATTCAAACGAAACAAAATCCGGATACAAATTATTTGGCGATGTCGACTTCGAACAAGTGAAAACAAAAGCTGCTTATATTTCTCCTGTTCCAGGCGGTGTAGGTCTGATGACTATTGTATCACTTTTGAAGAATACTTTATCGGCTGCTAAAAAAGAATATTATCAATAAAAAAAATGCAAAATAACATCCCAGAAGACGGCTCTTTATTACCTGTAATGGAATCTTTTTATACCATTCAGGGCGAAGGATATCATTCGGGTAAAGCTGCTTATTTTATTCGATTAGGCGGCTGCGATGTGGGCTGTCATTGGTGCGATGTAAAAGAATCGTGGGATGCGTCTATTCATCCACTCACTCCTATTCAAACAATTGTAGACCAAGCATTACAGCACCCTTCTAAGGCCGTGGTTATTACTGGAGGCGAACCCTTATTATATAATTTAACACCATTAACAGCTGCTTTAAAAACAAATGGAATTCAAATATTTTTAGAAACTTCTGGCGCTTACCCATTATCAGGAAATTTTGATTGGATTTGTTTATCACCAAAAAAATTCAAAGAGCCTATGCAAGGCATCATG
Source organism: Sphingobacteriales bacterium (assembly GCA_947505035.1). Classification (GTDB taxonomy): domain Bacteria; phylum Bacteroidota; class Bacteroidia; order Sphingobacteriales; family Sphingobacteriaceae; genus CAIKLP01. The sequence continues at coordinate 11,083 of CANNIS010000042.1, read as the reverse complement.
CCTGTAGCTGGCGAATTAAAAGTGATTGTTTTTAATCAATCCGATTTTAAATGGGCCGAAAAATTTGCTGCCCAAGTAAATAAAACATGTAAATTGTATTTACAACCCGAATGGAGTAAATCAAAAGAAATGACGCCTAAAATTATTGAATATGTAATGAAAAACCCACAATGGGAAATTTCTTTGCAAACCCATAAATTCTTGAACATCCCCTAATTGCTTATTCCCCATTCGAGATAAAATAGTATCTTTAATTTTATCAGATATGAAAAAATTGCTATTGCTTATTTTATTTTTTGCTCAAACAAGTTTGTTTGCACAAGAAAAATATACTTCTAGCAATACTAGAGCTATTGGCGCTTACGAAAGATCCACCGTTTATTTAGGACAGAAGCTTTACAATACCGCTTTAAAAGATTTACAAATAGCCGTAGGCATAGATCCAAATTTTTTAGAAGCGTATTACCGAATGGGAGATATTTTAAAAATATTAGGCAGGAATGAAGAAGCCAAAACCAGCTACCTTAAAGTACTTGAACAACCCAATACCTTTAAAAATATAAATTTTTCTTTAGCAGAATGTTATGCCTTTCAGGCTAATTACGATTCGGCATATCCTCTTTTTCAAATTTATTCCAGCACAACCGATTTATCCGATAATCGAAAAAAAACATTAGCAAAATATTTAAGAGATTGTGAATTTAGTATCGAAGCGGTTCAGCATCCAGTGCCATACGATCCCATTAATTTAGGGCCTAGCATCAATACGCAATACCAAGAATATTTACCCGCAATTACTGCAGACGATCAAACCATCATTTTTACACGCAGGGCAAATACAGAAGATTTTTTTATTGCTCAAAAAAATGAAGACAGCTGGAACCCTTCTATACCTTTAAGCAGCGCTATTAACACACCCGGCAACGAAGGTGCGCAATGCATCTCCCCGGATGGGCAATATTTATTTTTTGCAGGTTGTGGCAGAGCCGATGGATTAGGGAAATGTGATATTTATTATGCTAAAAAAGTTGGCGACAAATGGTCTAGTCCGCAAAATTTAGGCACCCCCATTAATAGTCAATATTGGGAATCACAACCTACTATTTCTGCCGACGGAAAAACACTTTATTTCGTCAGTGACCGCAAAGGCGGTTATGGAAGTTATGATATTTATAAATCAACTTATATTGGTGCTGGTAAATGGTCGACGCCTCAAAACCTAGGCCCTAATATCAATACAGCAGGCGAAGAATTTTCGCCTTTTATTCATGCTGATAACCAAACACTATATTTTTGTTCGGATGGCTGGCCTGGATTTGGCGAAAAAGATATTTTCTTTAGCAAGAAAGCAATCAATGGACTTTGGCAAAAACCAAATAATTTAGGTTACCCAATAAATACACCAAAAGAAGAAAGTAGTTTATTTATTAGTAACGATGGTAAACAAGCTTATTTTGCTTCTGATAATTTAAAAGGATATGGTGGTCTGGATTTATATTCTTTTGAGTTATACAAAGCCGGAAGACCAAAGGAAGTAACCTATGTAAAAGGAATAGTGTACGATAATCTAACAAAAGCAGTGTTAGCAGCGCAAGTCGAAATCATTGGCTTGCAAAATTTTGATACCGTTTACCAATCAGTCTGTAATGCAAGCTCCGGAGAGTTTTTAGCGAGTTTACCAGAAGGTAAAACTTATGCGCTAAATGTGAGCATGGATGGTTATTTGTTTTATTCAGGACAATTTATTTTGTCAAACAAAAACAATATAGAACCGTTTAATTTATCAATACCCCTCGACCCCATTGCTATTGGAGAAAAAGTGGCCTTAAAAAATATATTTTTTGAAAGTAATAGCTTTCAATTGAAAAAAGAATCGAAGTATGAACTCATCAAGCTCAGCGAATTTTTAATCAGCCAGCCACAAATAAAAATTGAAATTGGAGGACATACCGATTATATTGGAGATGATAAAACAAATGTTTTATTGTCGAGCAATCGTGCCAAATCTGTGTTCGATTACCTACTAAAATTAGGTGTTCCAAGCCAGCAATTAGTTTATAAAGGTTACGGTAAATCACAACCCATAGAAAGCAACAACACAGAACAAGGTCGTGCAACTAATAGAAGAACTGAAATTAAAATAATAGCAAAATAATATATGAAAACACAAAATTTCAAAACCCATGGCCGATTAGTAACAGGCTACCACAAAGTATTATATCCAACACTTTTAGCTGGATTAATTGGCTCATGTATTTACTTAAGTCAATCTTGTGCAAATGGAAATTACTATGCATCAAGCTTAATTGTATTATTATTTATATGTGTAATCTTAGCTGCTTACTTTGGGAGGTCATTTGCTTTAAGAGCACAGGACAGGGCCATTAGAGCCGAAGAGAACATGCGTCATTTCATCATGACTGGTAAGCCATTGCCGACTGCATTAACGATCAGACAAATTATTGGATTGCGTTTTGCATCAGACGAAGAGTTCCTCGAATTAATAAAGGATGCCATTGAAAATAATTTAAAAGAGAAACAAATTAAAATGAAAATAAAAAACTGGAAAGCAGATTTTTATCGCGTTTAATTTAAATTATTGCTGCTCTAATTCGAACTAACTTTTCCATTAAATCGGCTAAGTTATCGAGATGTAACATATTCGCACCGTCCGATTTTGCATTTGCAGGATCGGGGTGCGTTTCAATAAACAAACCGTCTGCACCTACTGCTATTGCTGCCTTTGCAATGGTTTCAATTAAAGCTGGATTACCGCCAGTAACACCACTTTCTTGATTCGGTCTTTGCAAAGAATGCGTACAATCCATGATTACCGGCACGCCAAAAGCTTTCATTTCTGTAATGTTACGATAATCAACAATGAGGTCTTGGTAGCCAAAAGTATTTCCCCTATCGGTTAACATGATGTGATGATTTCCTGAATCTTGCAATTTACTAATGGCATGTTTCATAGAATTACCAGATAAAAATTGACCTTTTTTTACATTCACAAACTTGCCAGTTTTTGCAGCTGCAATTAATAAATCAGTTTGACGACATAAAAATGCAGGGATTTGCAAAATATCTACATAGGCTGCAGCCATTGCTGCTTCAGTACTTTCGTGAATATCTGTAACCGTTGGCACATCAAATGTTTGACCAATTTTTTCTAAAATCTTCAAGGCTTTTTCATCACCAATACCCGTAAATGAATCAATCCTAGAACGATTGGCTTTTCTGTAAGAACCTTTAAAAATAAAAGGGATTTGGTATTTATCTGTTATAGTAATAATTTTTTCGGCAATACGCATGGCAATGTCTTCGCCTTCAATTGCGCATGGGCCAGCCATTAAGAAAAAATTATTCGCATTTAAGTGTTTGATTTTTGGTAATTGCTGAATCATGAGAATATAATTAAGAGCTTAATTGCCCAGTTCTGACATAAATTTAATACGCATTAGTTGAATTTCTTCGCGGGTATAATCTTCTTCGCCTAAGTCCGAAAGTGCTGAATCGATTGAATCTGAGTCGGCTTGTCTGAAATAATCAAATACCTCATCTTGTCTTTCTTCGTCGATGAGCTCATCGATATAATAATTCAAATTTAATTTTGTTCCAGAAGAAACAATGGTTTCTATTTCGGTAATCATTTGTTCCATGGTAAAACCTTTGGCTTTGGCAATATCGTCGAGTGGAATTTTACGATCTATGTTTTGAATGATGGCTACTTTTATCGCCGATTTATTGGCTGCGGTTTTTACCACCATATCCATCGGGCGATCAATGTCGTTTTCTTCGACATACTTTTTAATCATTTCCACAAATGGTGCACCAAATTTAGCCGCTTTTCCATTTCCAACGCCAGCAATTTGTTTAATCTCTTCGATAGTAATTGGATAATGCGTAGCCATTTCTTGTAAAGAAGGCTCTTGAAATACGACAAAAGGTGGCACATTATTTTTCTTGCCAATTTGTTTGCAAAGCTCTTTTAACATGCCGAATAATACCGCATCACTTGCCGCAACACCTGCGCCTGCATCGTCGTCTGCGTCCACATCGGTTTCGAAATCGCGGTTTAAAGTAAACAAGATATCGGTTGGATGCTCCATAAAAGTAGCCCCATTTTTGGTTACTTTCAATAAGCCATAATGCTCAATATCTTTTTGTAAATATCCAGCTAACAAAGCTTGTCTGATTACAGATTCCCAGAGCTTTTTAGATTCGGCTTTACCGGCACCATAACTTTTTATTTTATCGTGTTCAAAATTGTGAATGGTTTTGTTTTCGGCAGCCAATAAAATATCAATTACATAATCACTGTTGAATTTTTCGTTGAGCTCTTTAACTGCTTTTAATGTAGTGATTAAAAATTCTTTCGCATGGAATTTATCTTTTGGATACCTGCAATTATCACACATTTTATTACAGGCATCTTCATTAAAGGTTTCACCAAAATAATATAATATCTGTTTGCGTCTGCAGGCCGAAGACTCTGCGTAATCAACTACTTCATTTAATATTTGCGTACCAATTTCTTTTTCAGCAACTGGTTTGTCTTTCATGAATTTAGCCAATTTAGTGATATCGCTTTCTGCATAAAAAGCAATACATTGACCTTCGCCGCCATCTCTTCCAGCCCTGCCTGTTTCTTGGTAATAGCCTTCCAAACTTTTAGGCATATCGTGGTGAATAACGAAACGAACATTGGGTTTATCAATTCCCATACCAAAGGCAATGGTAGCAACTACCACGTCTACATCTTCCATTAAGAAAGCATCTTGAGACTGTGCGCGCTCTTTGGCTTCTAGACCTGCATGGTATGGTATGGCTTTAATGCCATTTAAATTAAGTGCTTCGGCAATTTCTTCTACCTTTTTTCTACTCAAACAATATATAATTCCGGATTTACCTGTATTGAGTTTAATAAATTTAATGATTTCTTTTGCGACTTCTTTTTTGGGTCTAATTTCGTAATACAAATTAGTTCTGTTAAAAGAAGATTTAAATAAAGTCGCATTTTGCATTTGCAAATTCTTCATGATGTCTTGCTGCACTTTGGGTGTAGCCGTTGCGGTTAAGGCAATCATGGGAACATGATCTCCAATTTGAGATATGACAGATCTTATTTTGCGGTATTCTGGTCTGAAATCGTGACCCCATTCCGAAATACAATGAGCTTCATCTATGGCAACAAAAGAAACATTGGCCGATTTTAGAAAATCAAGGTTTTCTTGTTTGGCCAAAGATTCTGGCGCAATGTATAATAATTTGGTATCGCCGCTCAATACATCACTTTTAACTTTAAGGATATCGGCTTTAGATAAGGAAGAATTTAAGAAATGGGCAATGCTGTCGGTACTGCCAAATGCACGCATTTGATCCACTTGATTTTTCATGAGTGCAATAAGCGGAGAGATGACCAAAGCGACGCCATCAGACATTAAAGCAGGCAATTGATAACACATAGACTTACCCGCGCCCGTAGGCATAATTACAAAGGTATCGTTGCCTGAAAGTAAATTTGTGATAATTGCCTCTTGTTGGCCCTTAAAATTATCGAATCCGAAAAAGTTCTGTAGGTTATCAAATAGTAAATTCTTGGTCTCCATCATCCTAACTGCCCTATTATGAACATCTTATGCTTATGTTTAAATTGCAATCTAAAATAACATATTTTTGTGAATTATGCAGCATAATTTTGTAATAAATTGAAAGAACAAAACGAAATCATTGCAATAGCTAAAAAAGCATTGCAAAACGAAGCTGAGGCTATTTTAAAGCTTCAAACGGCTATTAACGAGTCGTTTTATGGCGCAGTAAAAAGTATTTATCATGCAAGCGGCAGGGTAGTGATTACCGGTATTGGTAAAAGCGCCATCATTGCTAATAAAATTGTTGCCACCATGAATTCGACAGGCACTCCTGCGCTATTTATGCATGCAGCAGATGCTATACATGGCGACCTTGGTATGATTCAACAGGATGATGTGATTATTTGCATCTCCAAGAGCGGCAATACCCCTGAAATAAAAGTTTTAATACCGCTTTTAAAACAAAGTAAAAACACTTTAATTGCTATTGTTGGCAACATAGAATCTTATTTAGCCAAACAAGCCGATTTTATTTTAGATACTACCATAGCAGAAGAAGCATGTCCAAATAATTTAGCGCCAACAACAAGCACAACAGCACAACTTGCCATGGGCGATGCTTTAGCCATTTGCTTATTAGCATGTAAATCATTTACGAGTGCAGATTTTGCAAAATATCATCCGGGAGGTGCTTTAGGAAAAAAATTATATTTGAAAGTAGCAGATTTGGCAATCAATAACGAAAAACCTACCGTCGAATTAACAACCACTTTTTCAAATGTAATTCTAGAAATCAGTAGTAAAAGATTAGGCATGACAGCCGTAATTGACGAGGGTAAAATAGTAGGAATAATTACCGATGGAGACCTCAGAAGGCTATTATCTAAAGGAGATATTAGCCATTTAACTGCGCAAGAAATGATGGGCAAAAACCCAAAAACGATCGAAGCAGATTCGCTAGCAATTGAAGCGATGGAAATGATGAAAAAAAATAATATCACACAAATTATCGTAACGCAGGAGAATAATTACACAGGAGTGATACATTTGCATGATTTAATTAAAGAAGGAATTATTTAATATTTTTTAAATAACAATGAAAGCAACAAATAAATACGCAGTAATTATGGCTGGCGGAATCGGAAGTAGATTTTGGCCAATCAGTAAAACTTCGCATCCAAAACAATTCTTAGATATTTTAGGAACAGGTAAAACCCTTATTCAACAAACCTTTGAGCGATTCGAAAAAATTTGTCCCAAAGAGAATATTTACATTGTTACCAACGAATCTTATCGTGCTTTAGTAAAAGAACAATTACCTGGTATTTCAGACGATCAAATTTTAGGAGAACCCGCTTCAAAAAATACCGCGCCTTGTATTGCCTATGCATGTCATAAAATAAATCAGAAAAATCCCGATGCCTTAATTGCTGTTGCCCCTTCTGATCATATCATTTTAAATGAGCAAGAATTTGTAAAGCAAATTGAAACTGCTTTAGTTACCGCTGCCGAAAATGATTTTTTAATTACCTTAGGCATTAAGCCCACACGCCCTGATACAGGATATGGTTATATTCAATTTGTTGACAATAGCAAAAAAAATGGCAATTATAAAGTGAAAACTTTTACCGAAAAACCTAATTTAGAAATCGCTAAAACATTTATTCAAAGTGGAGACTTTTTATGGAATGCGGGTATTTTTGTATGGAGCGCAAATAGTATTATCAAAGCATTTGCAAATTATTTGCCAGAATTAAACACTACTTTTTCAGAAGGTGCTCCGCATTATAATACGCCAAAAGAAAGTGATTTCATTAACTTAATTTACCCTCAATGCAATAGTATATCCATCGATTATGGCATTATGGAAAAAGCAGATAATGTGCATGTGTTTGCGGCCGATTTTGGCTGGTCAGATTTAGGAACTTGGGGCTCATTGTATACCATTATAGATAAAGATTATGTGGGTAATGCAGTGGTATATCCAAACAATGTGATGATGTATGATTCCTCTAATTGCATGATCAATACCAAACCCGAAAAATTAATTGTAGTAGAAGGATTACACGATTTTATAGTGGTAGATACCGACGAAGTATTGATGATCTGTCCTAAAAACAAAGAACAACAAATTAAAGAAATAGTAGCCGATGTTAAATCTAAAAAAGGAGAAAAATATATTTAGTCTTTTTTTGCTCAGATTTTAAATAAAAAAAAACCAAACATATGTTTGGCTTTTTTTTAACCTCTTTGTCGAAGTGCTTCATAAAGTATCACTCCCGTTGCAACAGAGACATTGAGCGAAGCAATTCCACCCTTCAATGGAATTTTAGCATAATGATCTGCAATGCGAATAATATCGTTAGAAATACCATCTTCTTCAGAACCCATTACAATTGCAGTTGGCATGGTATAATCTATTTCATAAATAGTTTGGTCATTTTTTTCGGAACAAGCTATCACTTGTAAACCCGATTCTTGTAAATATTGCACTGCCGTTTTTAAGTTATTAACCCTACAAACAGGAATATTAAACAAAGCACCCGCAGATGTTTTAATTGCGTCGCCACTAATGGCCGCACTTTCGCGCATAGGCACAATGATTGCATGAACACCAGCGCATTCTGCAGTTCTAGCTATTGCTCCAAAATTACGCACATCGGTAATTCTATCTAGTATTAAAATTAATGGCACTTCGCCTTTTTCAAAAACAAATGGAATAATATCTTCTACTTTATAAAAAGAAATAGGAGAAATATAAGCAATGATCCCTTGGTGATTGCCTCTGGTAATGCGATTGAGTTTTTCAACCGGTACCATTTGCATGCGAATGTCGTTTGCTTCTACTAAAGTTTTTAACTCTCGAAATAAATCGCCAGCAATTCCCTTTTGCACATATAAACTTTCGATTTCTTTTCCTGCTTCGACTGCTTCTATTACCGCTCTAATGCCGAATACTAATTGATTTGGTTTTCCTTCCACTTTGTTAATTTTCCACAAACAAAGGGATAATTATGCGAACCACAAAAAAAACTATGCACAATTGGCTTATTAACACAAAAAATAGGCTTTTAAGATCTATATTAAGTTTCATTTTGAGTTATTAACTAGTTATTCACAAGCAATGTTTATAAAAGACTATTCGAAAATAAACAGAAAGGCCAAAAATAAATAGTGGAGAAAAAATATGCTTAAATAGTGTTGCAAAGCATTAACTTTGTGTTCTGATATATGGAAAAAAGTACAATAAATACCCGTAACGACCGTCGTAAAAATGCGACTAACTTAAATGGCCATTTAGCAAAAATACCTCCTCAAGCTATCGATTTAGAAGAAGCTGTATTGGGCGCATTGATGTTAGAGAAAGACGCATTAAGTGCCGTTATTGATATTTTAAAACCAGAAACATTTTATGTTGATGCCAATCAGAAAATTTTCAGGGCCATTCAATATTTATTTCAAAATAGTTCGCCCGTAGATATTCTAACGGTAACCAATCGTTTAAGACAAACTGCCGAACTCGAAGTGGTAGGTGGTGCTTATTATATCACCGAATTAACCAATAGGGTTGCTTCTGCTGCAAACATTGAATTTCATGCCAGAATTATTTCTGAAAAATTTATCCAAAGAGAACTCATTTCTATTTCTTCAGATATTATTACTAGCGCATACGAAGACACTACCGATGTACTTGAATTATTAGACAAAGCAGAAAAAAATCTTTTTGCTATTGCAGAAGGTAACATTCGAAGAGAGTCTTACGACATGAGTACCTTGATTCAAAAATCTATTCAACAACTAGAAAGTTTAAAAGATAAGGTAGATGGCTTAACCGGTGTAACTAGCGGTTTTGTAGAGTTAGACCGTCTTACTTCTGGCTGGCAAAATTCCGATTTAATTATTATTGCTGCACGCCCTGCAATGGGTAAAACCGCATTCGTATTGAGTTTAGCCAGAAACGCAGCCATTATTGGTGATAAAAAAATTGCCTTATTCTCTCTAGAGATGGCCGCAGTTCAATTAACCAATCGTTTAATTTCTGCTGAAGCAGAATTACCTGCAGAGAAAATTAAAAAAGGAAAACTAGAAGCCCACGAATGGCAACAATTGATGCATAAAGTGGGTAAGCTTTCGGATTCAGGAATTTTTATTGACGATACACCCGCTTTAAATATTTTCGAATTAAGGGCAAAATGCCGCCGTTTAAAAGCACAACACGACATAGACATGATTGTGATCGACTACCTACAATTAATGGTAGGTTCGGGCGATAATAGATCGGGAAATAGAGAGCAAGAAATTTCGGCTATTTCAAGAGCACTCAAAAGTATTGCAAAAGAATTAAATGTACCTGTTATTGCTTTATCTCAATTAAGTAGAGCAGTAGAAACCCGTGGGGGTAATAAAAAACCAATGTTATCCGATTTACGTGAATCGGGTTCGATTGAACAAGATGCCGATATGGTATTATTTATTTACCGTCCAGAATATTACGGCTTTGATGTAGATGAGGAAGGAAATAACACGAAAGGTACTGCCGAAATTATCATTGCGAAGCATAGAAATGGTGCGGTGGGTTCTGTTAAATTAAAATACATTGGAGAGTTTGTAAAATTTGCCGACATGGATGCAAACGATTATGGCAGCTTTCCAAAAAGCAATCCATTAGGTCCTTCTAACGATTTTGATAATCATAAAAATGTTATTATTCGCCCGAGTAAAATGAACGATCGATCGGATGATGTTCCGTTTTAAGCCTGCAGTGCCGCTGTAATTAATCCTAATAAAATAATCAGGGCTGGTGGTGTTTTGGTAAACTTCAATAACACAAAAGTAAAGGCTACAATCATTAATTGTATTGCGTTACCGTTTATGGTTTGTAACATGATAAAAAATGCTGCAATAGCAAATCCTACCGAAACCGAATTAATTCCTACTAAAGCAGATTGAATAGCCTTTTTTGTTTTTAATTTATCCCAAAAAGGAAAAATAGTTAAGATAAAAAGTAAGCCCGGCAAATTAATTCCTATCAAAGCAGCTAAACTCCCTATAAGCTGAGCGCCAATACCCGCGCCTTTTACAGACATTGCTCCAATAAAAGAAGTGAAAGAAAAAAGTGGCCCAGGTATAATTTGTTGCAATGCGTAACCAGACATAAACTCGGGTGTAGTTAAATAATGTTTCATTTCCACAAATTCAGTATACAGCAAAGGCGCTAATACTTGCCCACCACCAAAAATAAAAATACCGTTTCTATAAAAATTCTCGAACAACCTTACAGGCAAAGAAAATACCGAAGTTCGATTAATAATTGCACCTAATAATGCAAAAGATAAAAACACCAAAATAAGTGGAATGATTTTTTTCCAATTGGTTTTAATAAAATCTTCGGATTTTTTTTCATCCGGAACTTTTAAAAAAAAATAGGAAAACAAAATGGCGCAAACTAAAATGATTGGAAACACATAGGCGTTTCGAATGATTAAAGTAAT
>CANNIS010000041.1 GCA_947505035.1 Sphingobacteriales bacterium | reverse complement strand
TTAGGTAAAATTTCTTCTTTAACTAACACTTTTATATCATCAATTAAAGAGTCGACTGTTTTTTCAGATGTGCCATCGTAATATCCTCTAATCCTATTTTGATGATCCACTAAAACAAACATTTCGGTATGAATAAAATCATCAGGCCCGCCATCTCCTTGCAGGGCTGTTACTAAATATCCTCGTCTAGCTAGGTCGTAAATTTCTTTTTTTGGCCCAGTTAAAAAATGCCATTTGCTATTGATTGCATGATGTGCTGCTGCATAAGTAGCTAAAGCGGCAACATTATCTATCTCGGGATTTACGGTGAAAGAAAGTATTTGGATTTCGTCGATTGTTTGAACCCTTTTTTGCACACGTTCCATCTGCGTTGACATTTTAGGGCAAATTGTTTTACAAGTAGTAAAGAAAAAATTAACGATTTTAATTTTCCCAGCTAATACGCTATCGTTTACAGTTTGATTTTGTTGGTCTTGAAAATTAATGCCTGCTACACGGTGATAAATTGTATCCTCCCGCTCCTTGCCATTAACAATTGTTTTTTCGGTATACTTTTCGCCAAATATGGGCAACGCCTTATAATGATTAGTTCCGGTTTTGAGCAAAAAATACCCAACAACCGGAACAAATAATACGATGAATAAAATAACTGTTTGTTTGGCTCCTCTGCTATTCATATTACAATCTAATATGCATCCAGAAATTACCTTCGTATAACATCCATATAATAAAGAAAATAATGAACATTAAAGGCACAAGGATGGAATAAATTAAGCCTAGTTTTTCAAATTTCAAATGCATGAAATATGCTACAATATAAAATGCTTTTAATAATGTTAGTCCGATGTAAAGAATATTTCCAATTGGGTGACTAAGTACACCACGAGGAATCAAAACCAAGGCAATAAAAAATTCAATTGCGGTTATTCCTAATAACACCCAAAATACTCCCCAAATTTTCTTTTTAGTCATTGAACCATGATCGTCATGGTGTGCAATATGTTGTTGATCTGCTGACATATGAATATGTATAAAAGATTAAAATTAAACTAAATAAAAGAAGGTAAATACAAACACCCACACTAAGTCTACAAAGTGCCAGTATAGTCCAACCTTTTCAATCATGTCGTAATGTCCTCGGCGTTCGTAGGTTCCGCCTAATACATTTATCCATATAATTACATTCAATACTACTCCAGAGAAAACATGGAATCCATGAAAACCAGTAATGGTGAAAAATAAATTGGTGAAATTAGTAGAAGCCACAGAACCATCTTTATTTAAGAAAGGATTTGCGCCCCACCAAGCACCTTCGTGGTGTAAATGTGTCCACTCCCAAGCTTGACAACTTAAAAATGCTAATCCGCCAATAATTGTCCAGATCATCCATTTAGAAACTTCTGATTTTGCTTTACGATGACCCGCTTCAACAGCTAATACCATGGTTACAGAACTCATAATTAAAATAAATGTCATGATACCAACGAACACCAATGGTGCGCCGCCATGTATGCCCGGAGCAGACTGGAAAACTTCATCTGGATTTGGCCACGATACACTACTGAAACGCAAAGCGCCATAAGCAATTAGTAAACCTGAAAAAGTAAAGGCATCTGAGAGTAGGAAAAACCACATCATCATTTTACCATACTCCACATTAAAAGGAGATCTTCCACCATTCCATGGTGTTGATTTAATCTCGTCGATTTCTGAAGTGTTTGTTGTCATTGGTATTAAAAACTATCTATTAATTAATAAAAACACAAACAAATATATCCACAAAATGTCAATAAAGTGCCAAAAAATGGTGCTTATTTCCATGCGGAATATATTTTTTGTTTGATTGATTTTGCTGAAAATACCAGTTAATGCAAATAATAAAAGCAAGATACCGGCAATAATATGAAATGCGTGAAATCCAGAGATTACATATAAAAATGATTCTGCAGGGTTACCAGCAAAATAAATACCATTTGCTACCAGTTGTTTCCAAGCGAAATATTGGCCAAGTAAAAATCCAAGCCCTAAAATGATGGTGATAAGTAAATAATTTTTTTGTTTAGTTGTATCCCCTTTTTTTGCATTCCTTAATGACAAATGCAAAGTGATGCTGCTTAATAAAATAAGTACCGTAGTATAATAAAATGCTTCTGGCAAATCAAAAATTTTCCAGTTGCCTTCTGCTTTCCTCACAATATATGCGCTGGTTAAACCGGCAAAACACATTAAAGAACTGAGTACAAATAACCAAGTGACAAACTTTTTAGGTTGGCTGTTAAATGCTGCGTTAGGAGTTGTATTTTCTGCTATCATTGCTTATAATTTATCGATCAATAAAATAATTTGTACTACAGGTAAATAAATAAACGAACCAAACATTAATTCACGTGCAGCTTTTACCGAACACTCTTTATATAATTTCACCGATTGCATAAAAAATGCGAGTCCGGCTAAAACGGAAATAATACCAAGCGTTGTGCCCGCCATTCCAAATTTAATAGGCAATAAACTAACAGGAATTAATACCAGTGTGAATAACATAATTTGCAATGCACTACTTTTTCCTCTGCCTTCTTTTGATGGTAATAAAAATATATTAGCCCTGCTATAATCTTCGTCTAACACCCAAGCAATTGCCCAAAAATGAGGGAATTGCCATATAAATTGTATAGCGAACATAATACCTGGTTCAAAACCAAATTTATTGGTATAGGCTACATAGCCCAATAGCGGTGGCATTGCACCAGCAATAGCACCTACAAAAACTGCAAAATTAGATTTAAGTTTTAATGGCGTATAAATAAATGCATAGGAAATAATAGAAAATAAACCTAATATTCCGGTGATTAAATTAAAGTAATAAGTTAAAATAAATATGCCTGCAACACCGATGCTTATTGCAAATGTGAGCGCTTCGGCTGTACTTAATTTATAAGTTGGCATCGGTCTATTTTGCGTACGATGCATTAATTTATCAGTATCTTTTTCGATAATTTGATTCAGGCTATTAGCAGAGCCCGTTGTTAAAATTCCACCCAATATCATCAATAATAATTCCGTCCATTTCAATTGCCCTTTTGCAGCATAGGCAAAAGTAATGGCAGCAGAAAACACAACGAGCAAAGTAAGTCTCAATTTAAGTAATTGAACATAACTGCCAATTCTAGCTTTCATTTGTAAGGGTGCGATATTGATTTCTTTTGTGATCATTTAAATTATTATAGCCATAGAAATACTTTTTCTATAGTTTGCTAATAGTGCTAATTGTAACACCCACGCACCAATTAATAAACTTGCAAAAAACAAATGCAAAGTTTGCATAGCAGGCGGTAAATTAAAATAGGCTAGCACAATGCCTGTAATTATTTGTAAAGCCATAATTGTTATAATAACCATTACGTAGCTTATTAATCTTTTAATTTCTTTAAAATGTTCGAGAATATAACCCGAACAAATTATGGTAGCTAAAGTAAGTAAGAAGGAAAAGCCTTTATGAATATTAAAAACCTCTCCGCTTAAAGCAACCCAAGAGCCCCTGTTGGTTTGATTCCAAAATGCGGCTTGCTGATCTATGCTTTCTCTTAACTCCGTACCAAATAATATTTGAGCAGTACACAAGGCTAAACTTAGCCAAGTAAACAATTCCGCAGTTCTTAATTTCTTGACAGATAATTTTAAATCTGGCAAGTTTTTATACTTCACATATTGATAAGCCCATAAGACTAAACCTATAATCACTAGTGCTAAAAACATGTGTACAGTTATTACCCAACTGGTTAAGTTTGTAGACACTACCCAAGAGCCAATCCATGCTTGCAAAACAACCAATACTAATGAGCTTAAACAAATAGCAAACACACTGCGGTTATTTTTCCTAATCGCAAATGCAGCTATAGTCATTGCGAGCATGAACATGCCAGTAATTGCACCTATCAAACGATTCACATATTCTGTATAAGTATTCCAAACATTAAATTGTTCAGACTTTAAAACAGATTGGTCTTTTAAAATTCGATCTGCTTGTGCAGCAAATCCAATTTTATTTAACAGGTTAGCAAAACGATTATTTTTTTCAATCCTTTTATTGACGTATGCCTGCTCGTAGTTTGCAGGAAGTTGCGAAACGCTTGTTGGTGGCACCAATTGGTCAAAGCATTTTGGCCAATCTGGGCAACCCATTCCTGAGCCCGTACTTCTTACTACTCCACCAGCAAGAATCAAAAGAAACAAAGAACAAATTGTATAAAAGGTAATCTTTAAAAACCTTTTTTCTTTTGATGAATACTCCGAAATTTTTGCGGCATGATCCATACTTTTTTTAATTATTAATGACTCTCTTTTGAACCGTGATGCGTTCCATAATCACCTGGCAAGTTCGACGACATTGTTTGTGATAATGGTACATTTTGCGGAATAAAATCTTCGTCGTGACCTGGCTTACTATAATCATATGGCCAACGATAAACCCAAGGAATTTCTCCTGGCCAATTGCCATGCATATGTTTTACTGGTGCAGTCCACTCCAAGGTATTTGAATTCCAAGGATTTTGTGGCGCTTTCTTTCCTTTAAAAATACTTCTGAAGAAGTTATATAAGAAAATAAATTGTGCGAGCGATCCTAATATGGCAGCAATACTAATAAATCTATTAACTGCTAACCATTCTTTCATAAAATCAAAACTAGTGAAAGAATAATATCTTCTAGGTACACCGTCTAATCCCATAAAGTGCATTGGGAAAAACACACAATAAACCGCAATAAAAGTTAACCAAAAATGGAAATAACCTAAACGGTCATCCATCATTTTTCCAAACAAGCGAGGATACCAATGATAAACTCCTGCAAACATGCCAAACATGGCAGCACTACCCATTACGATATGGAAATGGGCTACTACAAAGTAAGTGTCGTGTAAGTTAATATCTAAAGAAGCGTTTCCTAAAAATATACCTGTTAATCCACCTGTGATAAATAAAGAAACCAATCCAATTGCAAATAACATAGCTGGTGTAAATTGAATATTACCTCTCCAAAGTGTGGCTAAATAATTAAAAGTTTTTACTGCCGATGGTACCGCAATGATTAAGGTGGTAAACATGAAAACCGAACCTAAGAATGGATTCATTCCGGTGATAAACATGTGGTGACCCCAAACAATGAAAGATAAAAAGGCAATACCTATTAATGAAATAATCATGGCGCGGTATCCAAAGATTGGTTTTCTTGCATTCGTTGCAATAATCTCTGAACTAATACCCAATGCTGGCATAATAATAATATATACCTCTGGGTGACCTAAGAACCAAAATAAATGTTGGAATAGTACCGGACTTCCACCATGATTAGGCAATGCCTCGCCACCAATGAAAATATCTGACAAGTAAAAACTTGTTCCAAATCCCCTATCAAAAATTAATAAAATAACGCCAGCAAATAAAACTGGGAAAGACAATACACCTAAAATAGCCGTTAATAAAAAAGCCCAAATGGTTAATGGCATTTTAGTCATCGACATGCCTTTGGTACGCATATTTAAAACTGTACTGATATAATTAATACCACCCATTAAAGCAGAGGCCACAAATATCGCCATAGAAATTAACCATAGTGTCATTCCTAAACCTGAGCCTGGCATTGCTTTTGGTATTGCCGATAATGGTGGATAGATAGTCCACCCGCCAGATGCAGGACCACTTTCGATTAATAATGACCATGTCATGATTACACTTGACAAGAAGAAAAACCAATAAGAAAGCATATTGATGAATGGCGATGCCATGTCTCTTGCTCCTATTTGTAAAGGAATTAATAAATTACTAAATGTTCCGCTTAATCCTGCCGTTAATACAAAGAAAACCATAATGGTTCCATGAATAGTAACCATTGACATATAGAATGCTGGATCAATCCTTCCACCTTGTGCCCATTTCCCTAATAATTTTTCTAAGAAAGGAAAAGATTCATCTGGCCATCCTAATTGGATTCTAAATAATATAGAAAGCACCATTCCAATCACTGCCATAATAATACCCGTAATTAGGTATTGTTTTGCAATCATTTTATGGTCCATGCTGAACACATATTTTGAAATAAATGTTTCTTTGTGATGCTCCTCGTGGTGTGTTGTGTGATCTGACATAAAAAATCTATCTAATTTTTTTATTCGTGAGTATTTAACGCTAATTTTTCTTCTTTTGCTTTGGCAACACTTGCTGCAGCTTCTTGAATTTGTTTAGCCATTTCTTCTGTATAAAAAGGCTTCTTAGTAGTCAACCAAGTTGCATATTCGGTGTCGTTAACAACCACTATTTTTATTTGCATATTATAATGTGCACTGCCACAAACTTTCGCACATAATAATAGGTAATCAAATTTAGGGTCGTTTGTTTTTAAACGCATTTGCTCGGTGGTAATAGTTGGCTTAAACCAAAATGTAGTAGGCATGCCCGGTACGCAGTTCATTTGCGCTCTAAAGTGTGGCATATAAGCAGAGTGAATTACATCTCTTGCATTGAAATTAAATTTAACCGGTCTGTTAACTGGCAAATAAATTTCGTTTACTAATAAATCGTCTTTTGCATTTTTATCATTAAAATCTACACCAGTTTCGTTTACGTCATTTACTAATTTAAATGCTTTTGAACCTAAAGTATGATCGTTACCTGGGTAACGCACTATCCATGCGAATTGTTTTCCGGTTACGTCGAGTGTCAATGCTTCTTTTGGTGCTGGTGCTGTAATATTTGTCCATGCTTTCCATCCCGATAAAACCATCACTGCTAAAACAATAGCTGGAATAATGGTCCAGTATAACTCTAACTTATCATTGTGTGGATAAAAGAATGCAGTTCTTTTTTCTTTTCCTTTGTATTTGAAAGAGAAATAAAACAATAAAATATGGGTGATAATAAATACAATTCCTGTGATGAGTGCGGTGATGTTAAATAGGTTGTCTGTAATTACACCGTGCTCCGAAGCCGACTCTGGTAATCCCATACGGCCATGCGTAGTGAATTCGTAATACACATAAGCTAAGAATAAAACCAAGAAAAAGATAAAGAATACACCATTTACTTTATTATAAGTGTTTTTGATTTTCTTACCGTTTAATTCTTGTGTTAATTCTAACACTTTTAAGGTTTTGTTGACAACCGCAAAAGCAAAAACAGCAGCGATTAATAATAAAACATAAAACCAAAAAGTGATTCCAAGTTCTTGACTTGCAACATCGGTTGCTGCAGGCATGGTAGCTTGTGCAAAAGATACTGTTGAAGAAATCGTCAATAAAACTAACCCTAAGATTGCTTTTATTGATGATTTTAATTGCTGTGCTATAGACATATTCATACGATTAATATTCAATTTGAATCGTTAATAAATTAAATTTCGTGATGTAAGCTTTCGTTTAAGAAAGGATGATTTTTTGGTACTAAAGGTACTTTGCTCAATGAACTTAACATCAAATAAGCAAATGTGCCGATAAAACCAACAGTTGTGCCAATTTCAATAATACCGAAGCCGCTTTTCTCTCCCATTGTTCCTGGCATGATCATCAAATAATAATCTAACCAGTGCCCGCATAAAATAACAATGGTAACGATTTTCATCATTTTGAAATTTCTTTTTGCATCGCGAGACATTAAAATTAAAACGGGCGCAACAAAATTAATGGCAATATTTAAACAGAACCATATAAAGTAATGATCGGTCCATCTTTCTACAAAGTAAACAGACTCTTCAGGAAGATTTGCATAGTAAATCAATAAAAATTGAGAGAACCAAACATAGGTCCAGAAAATTGAGAATGCGAAAATAAATTTTCCTAAATCGTGCATTTGACTTTCGTTCACCCATCCAAAATATCCTTTTTCTTTCAATAAAATTATGGTTAATGCCATAGTAGCTAAACCGCAAACCCAAAGTGCTGCAAAGTTATACCATGCAAACATGGTCGAGAACCACTTTGCTTCTAAAGACATGATCACATCAAATGCGAAAATGGCAGAACTGAAACCAAATACCACTAAAAATATTGCTGAAATTTTTATGCTCTTGTTGTAGTTTAATAAACCACCCACTAAATCTTCGTTTAAAGAATATTTTCTTAGCACACGCATAAATAATGACCACACTAATAAAAAGCCAACAATACGAATCATAAAGAAAGGTGTATTTAAATAGCCTGATTTACCTTCAATTAATTCAGAAAACTCCGGGCTATTATGGTCTGTTAATGCTGGGTTTGCCCAGTTTTGGTACAAATGCCCTGTTGCTAAACCCGAGCCAACTACTGCGACTAAAATTAATCCTGCCCAAGGCAACACCGTACTAAAAGCAGAAGGTACTCTAATTAAAGAGGTAGACCAACCTGCATTAGCAACAAATTGCACAGCTATAAAAAACAAACCAGCCACACAAATGCCAGTCATATAATAACTGTTCAATAAAAGGTTTGCGAAGGTACGGTCTGCATGACCAGACATTAAACCAAATGCAACTGTTGCAATACCTAATAAAATCATGATGATCGACCAACGTTTAGCGCTGGAAGAAAATTCATATTTCTGAGTTAAATCGAAACTTGCCATCAGTATATATTATTGTAATTTTTGTAATTCGTGAACGTATAAAACAATTTTCCATCTTTCTGCTGGACTTATTTGTGCAGCATGTGAACCCATTAAGTTCACACCGTAAGTGATAGTATGGAATATTTTGCCATCGGTTAAATCTTTCATGGCGCCCCCTCTAGAAGAAATACCTGTAGCATATGCTGGTGGTGGTGGAAATTTACCTGAAAGCACAATGGCGCCATCTCCTTTACCTTGCATACCATGGCATTGTGTACAGAAATTGGTATATAAATTTTTCCCTTCTGTTAAAGCAGCTGTGTCATTTGCAAATGGATTAACTACCTCTTTAGAAGCGGCTTCGTAACCTGCTAAATTGTTTTCGTAATGAAACTTAGTCCATCCCATTGGAATTGTTCCATCTACAGGGTTTTGTGCTGCTTTGCCATCTTTAAAACTAGCAGTGGGTTGGTCCGGATTAGGTGCCAATGCACGATACATATTCGGGGCATATTCATATCCAGGGTTTCTCTTACTGTGATAGCAAGAACTTAAAGAACCAATGGTCACAAAAGTACCAACAGCGACTATAAAAATCTTGAAACTATTCTTCATCATAGCTAATGTATTTTCTTTCATTGTGTTTGATTTCAATTGCACCAGCTTCTTTCAAAACGGCATCAACTGAATTAATATCATTTAAACTTGCGTCAATTGCAATTACAAATCTGTCGTTTGTTGCTCTTAGATCCATTACTCTTGGTGCTCTACCTGGGAATAAGTGATTTACATAAAAGAAGGTGAATACCATTCCATATGCCGCAAATAAAACGGTTAATTCAAACATGACAGGAATAAAATCTGGGAATGCAAATGCTGGTTTACCACCAATATTCATTGGCCAATCTACTACCAACATATAATAAACCATTGTGAAAGCGGTAATCGTTCCCAAAACACCAAAACAAAAAGCGGCAATTGGCAACCTAGATCTTTTCAGGCCTAATTTATTATCAATTCCGTGAATTGGAAATGGCGTGAAAACATCTTCAATGGCTATATTACTTTTTTGTAATTGATCTATTCCCGACATCATCACCTCTGGATCGTCAAAATGTCCTAAAATATATTTTACTTTACTCATCTCTTTTACCTCGTTAATTTAGTTTTTAGCATTTTCTACTTCAATACTTCCATCGTAACCTTCTGGAAGTGCTGCGTGTCCATGTTCAATTAATTTAAGTTTAGATTGTTCCGAAGAACCTTTCAATAATAATTTTACCTCCGCCATTGCAATTGCAGGTAATACCCTTAAGAACAATAAAAATAAGGTGAAGAATAATCCTAATGAACCAATGAAGATGGAAACGTCAACCCAAGTTGGATAGAACATAGCCCAACTTGATGGTAAATAATCTCTGTGTAGTGAAGTAACAATAATTACGAAACGCTCGAACCACATACCAATATTTACAAAAATAGAAAGAATCCAAGTTGCCGCTACACTGGTTCTAATTTTTTTGAACCAGAATAGTTGTGGCGAAATTACGTTACAGGTAATCATTGACCAATATGCCCACCAGTATGGACCCGTAGCACGGTTAATGAATGCATATTGTTCGTATTCAACACCAGAATACCAAGCAATAAAAAACTCTGTTCCATAAGCAACCCCAACAATTGAACCAGTTAGAATAATAATTTTATTCATTGATTCGATGTGCGCCATGGTGATGTAACTTTCAAAGCCTAACACTTTTCTAGCAATTAACAATAATGTTAATACCATTGCAAAGCCTGAGAAAATTGCACCTGCCACAAAATATGGAGGGAAAATGGTAGTATGCCATCCAGGTATTACGGAAGTAGCAAAGTCGAATGATACAATGGTGTGTACCGATAATACGAGTGGCGTAGAAACACCCGCTAAAATTAAAGAGACAGTTTCAAAACGTTGCCAAGTTTTTGCCGAACCATTCCAACCAAATGATAGGATGGAATAAATTCTTCTTCTTAATCCTTGTGCACGGTCTCTGATGGTTGCAATATCTGGCAATAAACCAGTGTACCAGAAAATTAAGGAAACAGAGAAATAAGTAGAGATAGCGAAAACGTCCCAAACTAATGGAGAGTTAAAGTTAACCCATAAAGAACCGTATTGATTTGGCAATGGTAATGCCCAATGAAAAAGCCATGCACGGCCCATGTGCGCAATAATAAATGAAGCCGCACAAATAACGGCAAAAATAGTCATTGCTTCGGCCGAACGATTGATGGAGTTTCTCCAGTTCTGACGAAATAATAAAAGAATAGCAGAGATTAAAGTTCCGGCGTGACCGATACCTACCCACCAAACGAAGTTGGTAATATCCCATGCCCAGCCAACTGTTTTATTTAAACCCCAAGCACCTATACCATTCCAAAGGGTATAGCTTACTGCGACTAACCATAAAAGCAATCCGGCAACTGCAATACTGAATCCGATCCACCAAGCTTTGCTTGGCATTCTTTCTACTGGGGCGCAAATATCTTCAGTAATTTGACTGTAGCTAATGGCTTTACCAGTGATTAACGGTTCTCTTATTATTGATTCGCTGTGAGATGACATACGATATAAATTTTATCCTTTTAAATTATGATTCTATTGTATTTCTAACTTTGGTCATGTAACCAATTCCAGGTTGAACATTTATTTCTTCTAATACGAAATAAGTTCTATCGCCTTTAATTAATTTTGCTACTTCAGAATTTGGATCGTTTACGTCACCAAAAACAATTGCATTAGCAGGGCAACCTTGTTGACAAGCGGTTACTACATCACCATCTTTTAATGGACGGTGTTCGATTTTCGCTTTTAATTTTCCAGCTTGAATTCTTTGTGCACAGAATGAACATTTTTCCATTACTCCTCTGAAACGAGAAGTAACATCTGGGTTTAAAGCCAAGTACGCTGCTTCGTTATGTAAGTAATTTGCAAAACGATCATCGTTCCAGTAGTTAAACCAATTGAAACGACGCACTTTGTATGGACAGTTGTTTGCGCAATAACGAGTACCGATGCAACGGTTGTAAGCCATTTGATTCAAGCCTTCTGAAGAATGCATGGTTGCTAATACAGGACAAACTGTTTCGCAAGGTGCATGGTCGCAATGTTGACATAACATTGGTTGATGAATTACTTTTACATTCTCGTAATTTTCAACTTGATTGTATTCTTTTTCTCTTGTAATTTCTTTACCTGCATTATCTTCGAAAGTATAATAACGATCGATGCGAATCCAATGCATTTCTCTACGACGACGCACTTCATCACGACCAACAACAGGAACATTGTTTTCGGAGCTACATGCTACTACGCAAGCGCCACAACCAGTACAAGCGTTTAAGTCAATTGTCATTGCCCAATGGTGATGACCATTCTTTTGGTATGCTGCCCATAAATCTGCATGGTGCTCGCCTTTGCTTTCGGCATGTTCGCCAGATGCATGGTGCTCGCCTTCTGCAGCAGGCTCATGACCTGCATAAGCTGCTAAAGTTTTTTCCTTGATGATATCTCTACCTTCAATGGTATGATGCGTTTGTGTTTGTGCTAATTCGTATGTGCCTTCTGCTTTTACTAATTCAATTGCTGAATTGTAATTTTGGAAAGTTCCATTAACTATAGATAGAAATGGGTAAATATTTACCCCAACATTTGAACCACCTTTACCAGCTGCCGTTCTACCATATCCAATAGCAACGGAAACGGTGCCCATTGCTTGGCCCGGTTGCATTAAAACTGGAAGGGTTACGGTATTATTAGCAGACTTAATGGTAACCATACTATTTTCTGTTAAGCCCATTTCTTTTGCAAAAATTGGATTAATAGCAGCGTAGTTATCCCAAGTTACTTTCGAAACTGGATCTGGCATTTCTTGCAACCAAGGATTGTTTGCATGCTCGCCATTTCTAATCGCAGTGTTTTGGTAAATGGCCAATTCTACTGCGCTTGTATTTTTGTTTGCATTGCGAATTGTATTTGCAACTGCGTTGATGTCTTTATTGAATGTGTATGATTTTGCAAATTGTTGGTTAATAACTACCGAACCAGTTTGCAAACTTGCTTCCCAGAAATTAGTAAACGTTCCGGTGTTTGCTACAGCTGGATAAATATTTTTCTCCCAATATGCTTTTATATATGCTAAATAATCTGAAGGTAAATCTGCCCACATTAACAATGATTGAGCAGCTGGTCTCGAATTATATACCGGTGCAATGGTTGGCTGAACTACACTGTAAACGCCTGTTCTAGCAGAAACATCATCCCATGATTCTAAGAAATGGGTGTTTGGTGCAATCACATCACAGCTAGCAGCTGTTTCGTTTGCTCTATCTGCAAAAGATACTTTCAATTTTACTTTAGCCATTGCATTTGTAAATGCAGTTGCTTGTGCAAAACTGTAGGCAGGATTTGCACCTAAAATAAATAAGGCGTCTACTTTACCCGCATTCATTTCTGCAAGTAAGTCTTGCATTTCTGCATCGTTACCTTGATATTGATTTGATAAATTATCTAAATCGATGGTGGTACCATAATTGCCTAAGATGGCATTGATTGCATTAATTACCACTTGAACAGAAACATCATTAGCACCTGAAATTACTAAAGAACTTCCTTTAGCTGCCCATAATTCTTTAGCGATGGCTGTTAATTTTTTTGCGAATGGTAATTCGGTTGCTGTTACTTTTGCAACACCTGCTAAAGTCGCAAGCTCATTGTATAAAGCAATTACAGCACTTCCGTGTTGAGAGGGCTTGATCGCAATTCTTGCATCAGCATTGGTACCAGTCATACTCAAACCTGTTTCGATTTGAATGTGACGCGACATTTTTTTACTTTCTAAACTCTTATGATTTCTTAAGGAAACATATTGCTTAGTGAATTCTACAGGAGAAATCCAAGTACCTAAAAAGTCTGCATCAAAACTTACTACTACTGCAGCTTTATCAAACTTATAAGATGGAATACCTGCTTTTTCGAAACTATTTTTATTTGCATTAATGATACCTGAATAAGAAGTAGCATCAAAAATTACTTGTTTTACATTTGCATACTTACTTGAAAAATCTGCAATGATAGATTTGGTAGAAGGAGACAAAATAGTATTTGTTAAAATTCTAATGTTTCCGCCTTTAGTTGCAATTTCTGCTAAGCTTGCTTTCACTAGTTTATCTGCAGCATCCCAATTCGAATCTACTCCTTTAACAACCGGATTTTTCAATCTAGCAGTATCATACAAATCTAACACAGCAGCTTGAGCTTGCGCGTCCGTACCACCATTAGAAATAGGGTCGTTCGGGTTACCTTCTATTTTAATAGGGCGACCTTCTCTAGTTTTAACCAAAACACCTAAGCCATTATAGTTTGAAGTATAATAGTTAGGAATGCCGGGTACAATTTCTTCTGGCTTAATTAAGTAAGGGATTGCCTTTTGCACTGGCGCTTCGTTACAAGCCGCCAAAGCTACTGCACCCATACCAAATCCTAAAGCTTTTAGGAAATCTCTACGAGGAGTTGGAGTATTTACTTTAGACTCCGTTAATAATTCATCAATTGGAAGTTCTTCTGCAAACTCATTGCTTTTATGCTTTACAAAGTCGGGACTTGCATGCAACTCCTCTAAACCTTTCCAATATTTTTTTTCGTTATTTTCCATCATTTATATGACGATATTTTATAATATAAATTATTAATAATGACACTTTACACACTCTAAACCACCCAACAAAGCAGCCGTAACTTTTTTGCCTTTTTTGATCTCTTCATGTGCAGCAAGAATTTTATCGTAATACGCATTGCCTTTTGAATTAACCTCTGTCGTTCTGTGACAGTTAATACACCAGCCCATAGTAAGCGGTGAGTATTGATATACTTCCGTCATTTTCTCAACCGGGCCATGGCATTGCTGACAAGCTAAACCTGCAACTTTAACGTGTTGCGA
>CANNIS010000040.1 GCA_947505035.1 Sphingobacteriales bacterium | reverse complement strand
TCTTGTAATTTATTAGATGATGGCATTGCAGAACCATATTTCTCTCCAGATTATTTTTTACCATTGGCACATGGTAATTTAACTTTAGCAAATATTACAAAACAAGATTCAGGAATTATACAAACTTCGCCTTCTGGTTATTTTAAAGTAGGCTTTAGAGATACCGTATTTGAACAAGTTTTAGGAGAACAATTAGCTGCTGTTCAAAATATACCAGAAATTCCAACACCATTTTATTTCGACCCTACTGGGGGTAAACACACCATCAAAACACAAGACTTTACTTTTGATTTAACATTGCCATTGCAGTTAAGTAAATTAACACAATTGGTTTTAGTGGGCGGAAAATTAAAATTAAAATTAATAAATAATAAATCATTTGCATTTACCAATTTACAATGGGAAATTCCTGGATTAAAAATTAAC
Source organism: Sphingobacteriales bacterium (assembly GCA_947505035.1). Taxonomy (GTDB): domain Bacteria; phylum Bacteroidota; class Bacteroidia; order Sphingobacteriales; family Sphingobacteriaceae; genus CAIKLP01. The sequence continues at coordinate 14,515 of CANNIS010000040.1, read as the reverse complement.
GGCTTGCCCTATGTTTCACCTGTTATAGAAATAATTAATTCGGGTGCAACGGATTCTACCATTATCGATTTAACCAATGCAGATTGGGATTTGCGCGGTAAAACTTTAGATAGTAATAGTTTAATGTATATTAAACTAAATGTGTTATCGGGTACCAATAATGGCTCACAATTAGGCCTAGGTTATTTCACCTTATCGATGACGGATATTGAAGTTGGATATTCTGTAGGAAGGTATTTTACCATCGATTTTCCAGAATTTAAAACAACCGCAGATGTATTGCCTGCTGTATTTTACAAAAATATTAAAGGTGGTTCAATTAATTTAAAAGAAGCTAAGGTTACCTTAGACTTTGACAACACTTCTGGTTTACCATTTTTAATAAATGTAAAAGTAACGACTAAAAATGGGGTAACGGGTCGAATAGATTCTTTTAAAACGGGAGACCTCAACATTTTAAAAGCAGATCTTGGTCCCTCTGCTGTAGTTAACAGATTTGTATTGGACGACGCCAAAGGTTTTGGGAAAACAATTTCTAATTTTCCAACTACGATGGGTTTTACAGCAAAAGTTGGGATTAATCAAAATCCAAATTCATTAGATCATTTTATCTATAAACGCAGTGCAATAAAATTGTTTGTCGATGCAGAAATACCATTCTCCATTGCTTTTGATAGTTTAAAATTACAAGATACCATGGCTTTTGCCTTGCTCCGTACCTTAGGAGAACAAATAGACACCAGTAAAACTAAACTTGATACAGGAACACTCGATTTTACTATTTCGAATGGCTTTCCATATACAATTTATATTGATTTATTAGCAATGAATGGTGCTTTCGATCCAATTACTAATTTAGCTTCTTTGAAAATTGATGGCGCATCAACTGCGATTATAGATGGGGAAGAAAAAGTAGTATCACCTAGGGGCTCGGTCTTTAATGTAACCTTAACACAGCAATTATTTGAGCGCTTAAAATCTGCTCGTTATATACAAATAAAAGCATTATTAAATACACCCGCAGGTGTGGCGAGTCCTAAAATCTATACAGACTATCAATTAGGTTTTGATGTCAAGGGTAGGTTAAAATTAACCATTGATCCTTTTAGTAAATAGTATTGATCTTTTTTTATGAGCATGAAATTTAATTCAAAATATATTATTGCTTTTTTATTATTGCTAAGTAGCTATTCGGCTAATGCACAGCGTTATTCTTTGTATTATTCCAGAACATTGTTTGATGGCATACAAAATCCACACCATCGTAGTTTAGATGATTGTAGGGCTTTTGCGACCAATCTTTTCTTGCCTACATTTAACCTCGATCTTAGTGTTTCCGGCGACGCCAATAGTTTTATTAAATCCTTTTTAGCCAGCGAGAATTTATCTTTATTGAATTTTCAAAACGGTTCAAAATATACCAATCGCATTGCCAATCAATTTAATTATAATATATTTTTAATGAAGATTAACATGGGTAAAAAGAAAGCTGCTGAGCTATCTTTCTATTCTCAATTAAAAACCCAAACCTCGATTTCCTTAAATAATGGCGTATTTAATTTCTTAACTAAAGGAAATAATTCTTTTAAAGGTCAAACCATCGAAGGCTTTTTAGACATGGGCGTTTCTGCAAATGTTTATAACGAAACAGGCTTTGGTTTTCGCAGACAAATTTATAAGAATTTATCAGGTGGATTTAAATTCGGTTACCTAACCGGGCTTGCAAATGTGGGTGTCGATATCAATGGGTCAAAATTTACAACCTCAACTTTAGGCGACACCCTAGACATCTATATTAATGGAACCGTAAGGGCATCTCTTGATCCTACTAATAAAGCTAATTTAGCCACTGATTCTTTAATTGCCAATGCAAAATCGAATAAGGGGTTTGTTTTTTCGGGAGGATTACAATACGAAGTGGATCCAACATTTACAATGGGTTTAGCTTTACTCGACTTAGGAAAAATAACTTGGAATGATAAAAGCATTCAATATAAATTAGGCAAAACGATTCGCTTCACAGGAATAGACATTTTAGCCGATAGCTTAGTGCAAGATTCTATATTGAATAATTTAACATCTTATGCAATTGATAGTACTAAAGGCGCCTACACGAGTTCCTTGCCTGCAAGATTTGAGATTTCTGGAAATATGAAATTAGCAAACTGGCTTTACGCAACAGTGATCTATTCAAAACCTTTTGCCTATGATTTTTTTGATTTTACTTTGGTAACCGATATTCGATTGGCTAAAAGATTGAATTTTATTACATCTGGTACATTTAATTCGGATGGAAATAATGCCATTGGTGCACAATTACTTTTTCGTTCAAAAGTGTTTGAAATGTATATTGGTTCGGAGCGTATTTTAAATTCGTTTCAATTATACAATCAACTTATTAAAGACCATACCAATAAACCTACTTTAGGTTTAGGTGCAGATATTAATTTTGGCATTGCCTTTGGTTTTGGCAGATGTCCAAAACCACCAGCTCCACCAGAGCCAATGGATTCGGACGGCGATGGTATTATAGATGCATTAGATAATTGTCCATATGTAAGTGGAGCTGCAGAAAATAGGGGTTGTCCATTTGACGATGCCGATGGGGATGGTATTTTAGACAAAGATGATGCTTGTCCGACGGAAAAAGGGTTACTCGAATTAAATGGTTGTCCTTTACCAGATGCCGATAAAGATTCTGTGCCAGATGCCGAAGATTTATGTCCAAACGATGCAGGAACTATATTGGCAAAAGGATGTCCAGATGCCGATGGTGATGGTATTTACGATAGGGATGATTCGTGTAAATATTTAGCTGGTCCAATCGAAAACTTTGGCTGTCCATATTTAGACTTTGATGGTGATGGCGTTTTAGATAAAGATGATAAATGTCCTAACGTTGCTGGACCTTTGAGTAATAGCGGTTGTCCGCTTGCGCCACAAGGGGTTGAGTTAACCGAATTAGAGCGTATTATTATGGCAAACTTCTTGAATAGTTTAAATTTTGAATCCGAAAAGGCCGTATTAGATACCGCTTCTTTTACAGCGCTCGAAAAACTAGTTGATTTGCTGAATGCCAAGCCAAGCTATAAAATATCGATAAGTGTATATACAGATAACGGAAGAAAACCAGCTTTGAGTAAAAAAATTGCAGAAAGCCGTTCGGAAGTAATTAAAAAATATTTAACTGATAAGTCTATTGCTATAGAAAGAATAAAATTAAGCCCAGTCGGTGGAGAAAATTTTATTTCAGGCAATAAAACACCCGAGGATAGAGCAAAAAATAACCGCGTGGAAGCCTATATATACGAAGGTTTAGAATAAATAAAAAAGGCGCTGTATAGCGCCTTTTTTATTTATGAAGTAGAAATTCTTTTAAATAAAAAGGTTCGAAATAGGCTACATCTTCTACCAAATTTTGGGAAAATTTTGTATGAGCTGCTGTAATGCTTGCGCTTGCACTAGGGTAAAGGTTATCAATAAAAAAACTGTGTGGATCGTTTGCAAAAACGGATTTACATTTTTCGGCACCATCTCCAAAGAAATAAATGGGCTTGCTTGCCCTATATTCTGCAAAACTATTTTCATCAATTATACTCGCATTTACTGCAGTGATCAAATTTAAATCTTGATCGTATAGACATGTATACACTTCCATACGCCTAGCATCTAACATGGGGCAAAGTAAAAATTTTTCATTTGCATTGGCCGCCATGTTACTTAAAGCCATATTTGCTAAACTTCCTAATGTGTCTGTGGCAATTAAGGGAATGTTTAAGCCATAACAAAGCCCCTTAGCGGTAGATACGCCAATTCGCAGACCAGTATAAGAACCAGGCCCTTTGCTTACCGCTACGGCTTTTAAATCGCTTGGTTTGAAATTATTTTTTGACAATAGGGTTTCGATAAAAACGGTTAAAGCTGATCCATGAATATTGGCTTCGTTTTTTTCTATGCAGTCAATTATGCCATTTTCATTAGATAGCGCCACAGAACAATTTTGTCCTGCTGTTTCGATATGTAAAAGGAGTTGCATTATATTATTTCAATAATCATTTTAGCAATTACCAATAGTAAAAAGCCCGCAAATAGCAACCTTAATTTACTAGGGCTGAGTTTGGCGGCTAATTGTACGCCAAATGGTGAAACAAGTAAGCTACCTGCCGCAACTGGTAAAGCCAAACTATAAACAATTAATCCAAAATGAGGTGCGGTAATTTGGATACTTACTTTTGAAAAAAGCATAGCATAGGCACTGGTAAAAAATGCCATAATGCTGATTACCCCTAAGGAAATAGCGGTTGCTTTTTTAATTGGAATTTTCATGATGTCGGTGAGTATGGGTACAATAAGTACACCGCCTCCAATACCCGAAAATGCTGCAATTGTTCCCGAAAATAAGCCTGTTAGGAGAAAACCTTTTGTGCTCGATTTTTCGTTGAGCAATACTTGGTCTGCCTTTTTATTTTTTAATATTCTAAAGGCAATAAATAAGAGTAAAAAAATAAATAAGAAGGTGAATTTTTCTTTAGTATACCAAGTGCCATTGATAATTAATTGACTAAAAAAAATACTAGCAATAGCTGCAGCCGAACCAATAATTAAAAATTGCTTGGGATGAAAATTTTTATTTTTATAATGCTTGTAGCTGCCGCTAATGCCTGCAAAGAAAATAGCAAACATAGAGTTGGCCACAATTGCTGGAACAATTAAATTACTTGGAATGCCGGTTAATGGTAAATAATGGCTAAATAACAATACATAAATAATACCGCCACCAATGCCCAACATGCCGGCTAGTAAGCCGCCAATGCCTCCAAGAATTAAAAGCGTAATGATTTCTAATGTCATAAATTAATTCTTTAAGGTATTGTGATAGATTTCGTTATCTAATAAAATATTCATCGCTTTAATTACTTCTGGATCGGTAGCTAATTGTTGTTGCGTTCTACCTTTCTGGAAATAATACCTGCTAGCAATTTCTTGTTCAATTAATACCGTAATTTCTTGTTGATATCTTTTTAAATCTGCAGATTTATCGTGACTTAATTTTATTTTTAATTTTTGATAATCTTCTGCAACGGCATCAAAATAATTTTCTTTAGTTGCAGCTTTTTTATAATCTTCTAATAGTTTTTCGCTGCTAGTACTATAATCAAAGTCTTTGTCTTTTAAAAAATTTTCGAAGACAAGGTAATCTTCGCTTGAAATATGAAATTCTCCAGAAGGCTTAATTTCAGTGTGTTTGCTTGTATAGTCTGTTGCAAAATCAAATAGCAAATGTTTACTCATTAAGCTATTAGTAATATTACTATAACTGTTTACTGGCATCGAAAAATCTGGTGCAACACCACCGCCATCAAATACTTTTCGGCCCGATTTTGTACGGTATGCTTTGATTAAAGAATCTGGAATTTTACCTACGCTGCCATCTTCGTTTCGATGAGTATAATCTAGGGCTTGAATGCACCTGCCGCTTGGTATATAATATTTAGCAGTGGTAATTTTTAATTGTGAATTATAAGTTAATGGGCGAGTGGTTTGCACTAAACCTTTTCCAAAGGTGCGTTGACCTACAATTACACCTCTGTCTAGGTCTTGCATTACACCCGATACAATTTCGGAGGCAGAGGCAGAACTACTATTAATTAAAACTGCTAAAGGAATTGTTGGATCAATGGCATCATTGATAGTAAAATATTTTTTTTCGCCTTCTTTGGCTTTGCCTTTGGTATTTACTACTAATTCTCCTTTGGGTACAAATATATTTGCGATGCCGACTGCTTCATGCAAAAGCCCGCCAGGGTTTCCTCTTACATCTAGTATCACACCTTTAAGACCAGTATTTTGTTTTAAAGCAAGAAGCGCATTTTTTACTTCTTTAGTAGCATCTTGCGTAAACCCTTTTAATTGGATGTAGCCAATACTAGGGCTAATCATGCCATAAAATGGTACATTATCTATTTGTATTTCTTCTCGAGATAAGGTAATGGTTTGCGGTTTTGTTTCGCTAGGTCTCTTGAATAAAACTTTTATCGTGCTGCCTGCTTGGCCTTTCAAAAACTTGCTTACCTCGCCGGTGTTTTTTCCTTTAACAGATTTACCATCAATTTCCATTAAAATATCACCCGCTTTTAAGCCTGCTTTTTGTGCTGCAAATCCTTCGTACACTTCTTTAATTTCTACATAGTTGTTTCTGGTAAAAATACTAGCGCCAACACCTCCATATTGTCCTGTCGTCATAAATCTATAATCTTCTATTTCGGATTCAGAAATATAATTAGTGTAAGGATCTAAAGATTCTACCATTGCTTCAATGCCGGTTCTCATGAGCTTTGCGGCATCAATATCATCTACATAATACATGTTTAATTCTCTGTATGCAGTGGTCATGATATCTAAGTTTTTAGAAATCTCAAAATAATTATCGACAAAGGCTAAAGAAAAAATAGCACTGAGTGAAATAGAAAGGATGATAATTTTCTTTTTTATTTTTTGCATAGGAATTATTTTAAAGGATCGTGTCCATGTCCACCCCATGGATTACAACTAGCTATTCTTTTTAAAGCTAAACGCGTGCCTTTAATGGCGCCATATTTTCTCACTGCTTGAATACCGTATTCCGAACAGGTTGGCGTGTAACGGCAAGCATTGGGCAAAATAGGGGAGATGAGTATTTGGTATAATCTGAAAAAACCAAGCACTAAACTACTCAGCAACTTTAGCATATTCTTTGATGAATTTATTTAAACATAAATTTAACTTTTTTTCCATATCTACCGCAGTAAAAAGCTCGTTACTTACATAAATAAGAATAAAAGAAAGTTTAATATGTTGTTGACTTAAGAAAGGATAGAATAATTCGCCTTTATTTTTGCGATAAGCCTCGCGAATGAGCCTTTTGATTTTATTGCGATCCACTGCTCTTTTGAATCTTTTTTTGGGAACCGAAATGGCTATTTCTGCAGGATAAGGAGCATCTGCAAGTGTTTGGCTGGTCCAAACAATTCGAAAAGGGTATAAAATAAAAGAAGAACTGTTGTTGAAAAGCAATTCAATTTGCTTTTGACTACACAACCGTTCTTCTTTTGTAAAAGTATATTTTTTCATTTGGTAATGCACGATAGGGGTTTAATAATCGAATGAATCGATGTTAAGCGCCACAATCTTGCTGCTCACCGAAATTTACTATCTCTTATGCTTTCCTTCGTCAGAAACTGTTAATCTTTTTCTTCCTTTAGCTCTTCTTGAAGCTAAAACTCTACGTCCGTTTGCAGAAGACATTCTTTCTCTGAAACCGTGTTTGTTTCTTCTTTTTCTTTGTGATGGTTGGAATGTACGTTTCATTTCTTTGTATTTTATCTAATTTTTGATGTTAAACTAATGGGCTTTTGCTAAAAATATGCTGCTGGCCTTATGTAAAACAAGGATGCAAATATAGCTAAGCTTTTTTTGTTAAGCAATTTTATTTTGCATTTAAAATGGAATAAATGCATTTGGTCATTTTTGCAATTTTTGACCAATTTTGGCTTGTTTTTGAGCAAAAATTGGCATTTTCTGCTCATTTTTGTCCAAAATCTTAAATTTATGGTAAAAGTCGGCCGTACATTCTAGGGAACGGAATCGATTCGCGCACATGTGGAAGTTTACAAACCCAGGCAACCAATCTTTCTAAACCTAATCCAAAACCGGCATGAGGAACCGAACCATATCTTCTCAAGTCTAAATACCATTCGAAAGACTCCATAGGCAAATCATGTTCCTTTATTTTAGAAATCAATAGGTCTTTATCGGTTTCTCTTTCGCCACCACCTACAATTTCTCCATAACCTTCGGGTGCTAATACATCTACTCCTTTGGCATAACGACTATCGTTTGAGCGCTTTAAGTAAAATGCTTTTACTTCATGTGGCCAATCATAAACCATAATTGGCGTATCGAATAATCTGGTTAATACCGTTTCGTCCGAACCACCAAAATCTTCACCATCTTTAAAATTAAGCGCAGACTGTAACCACTGCGGAATATTTTTTTGGTTTTCTTCGCAATCTTTTAATTCCTCTCTTAGGCTAGCCACTTTAGTAACATGGAAATTTACTTCGCCTTTTTTTAATCCAGGGGTAGCAATTTTTGTTTCTCTATCTACAATTTCTGCATTGATTTCGTCGATGCGGGCACTTACTTTTGCTAAATCTTCTTCTAATGTTATAATCGAATTTTTTCCATTTACATCTAGTTCGCCTTTAATCATTTTAACGGCATCGGCATATGGAATACGAGGGAATGTTTGAACGATATTTTTTAATACAGTAGTATCTCTTTCAATTACGGCTAATTCTAGTTCGCATTGGGTTAAAACTTTTCCAACTACGAATTTTAAAAACGATTCTATTAAATCCATGTTTTGATCTAAATCGTAGAAAGCCATTTCTGGTTCGATCATCCAAAACTCCGATAAGTGACGGCGTGTTTTAGATTTTTCTGCTCTAAATGTTGGACCGAAAGTATAAATTTTGCCCATGGCCATGGCCATCGCTTCGCCATATAATTGGCCCGATTGCGACAAATATGCAGGCATATCGTAAAACTCTGTTTCAAATAAATTGGTGGTGCCTTCGCAAGCATTGCCTGTAAATATTGGCGCATCCATTTGCACAAAACCTTCTTGTTGAAAAAATTCGTGTATAGCAAAAATAATACTATTCCTAATTTTCATGATGGCCCATTGGCGCCTAGAGCGTAACCACAAATGACGGTTGTCCATTAAGAATTCGATACCATGTGCTTTTTTAGCAATAGGATATTCTTCTGCAACTTGGTAAACATGAATATTGCTCACTTGAATTTCGTAACCACCTTCTTGGCGATCATCTTTAACCACCATTCCGGTAATTTCAACCGAACTTTCGAGGGTTAATTTATCGGCTTGGTTAAATTGATCTTGGTCGATGGTATTTTCGGTCACTACACATTGGCAAATTCCAGAACCATCTCTTAATATAATAAACACCAAACCCTTGCCGGTTCTTTTGTTCGCAACCCAACCTTTTAAAGTAATTTCAGTTCCTTCTGCAGATTTTAAATCTTTTATGTAGCGCATGTATGAATAATTTTAGGATTTCTCCGAAAGGCAAAAATAGTGATTTTTCCTATTTTTATTGTATTTTCGAATGAATTACCTCGTATGTTAAAGCAGAATTTACACTTAAAGCTCTTACAGAAATTATCTCCGCAGCAAATTCAATTTATTAAGTTGCTGCAGATACCGACTGTTTTGCTCGATTCTAGAATAAAAGAGGAGCTAGAAGAGAACCCTGCTTTAGAAGATGGTAGTTTGTCGTCTGCAGAGGAAATTCCAGAATATTCGCTCGAAGATGACAACGAAATTCCGGAAGAAAAAGCAGAAAATGCCGAAACAGATGAATTTAACATTGATGATTACCTGCAAGACGACGACCTAGACGATGGGTATAAATCGATGTCGGACTACGATTCGGACGACGAAGAGCAAAGAGAAATGCCGGTAGCCATTACTACTTCTTTTCACGAAATCTTACAAACACAATTAAATTTAAATGTGTTAGCAGACCACGAATACTTATTGGCAGAACACATTCTTGGCAGTTTAGATGACGACGGTTATTTGCGTCGCCCATTAATTGCATTAGTAGACGACCTTGCTTTTTCACAAAACATTACTACCACTTTTACCGAAATTGAACATTTATTAAAATTAATACAAGGCTTTGATCCAGCAGGAGTAGGTGCTAGAGATTTACAAGAATGTTTACTCTTGCAACTCAATAGAAAATCATCTGCTCAGCTATCGGTAAAAATTGCCAAAAATATTGTAACCAATTACCTCGAAGAATTTACGCGTAAGCATTACGATAAATTAGAAAAAGTTTTGGGCATAACCGAAGCGCAATTAAAATTAGCCATTGCCGAAATTTTAAAATTAAATCCTAAACCTGGCAATTCTTTTGCCGATAATTCAAAGCAATTACAAATTATTCCGGATTTTATTATTCGTAAAACCGATCAATATTTAACACTGACCTTAAATGCCAAGAATGCCCCAGAATTAAGGGTGAGCAGGTCTTACCAAGAAATGTTTCAGACCTACGATAAGGCACAACAAAAAGATAAAAAGCTCAAAGAAGCCGTGCAATTTGTGAAACAAAAGTTGGATTCGGCTAAATGGTTTATTGATGCTATTAAACAAAGACAACAAACTTTAATCAAAACAATGAATGCCATTATGAATTTTCAGTATGATTATTTTTTAACTGGAGATGATAAAAAATTGCACCCAATGATTTTGAAAGACATTGCAGAGCAAATAGACATGGACATTTCCACGGTTTCGCGCGTAGCCAACAGTAAGTATGTGCAAACAGAATTTGGTACTTTTTTATTGAAATCATTTTTCTCGGAAGGCATTCAAACCGATAATGGTGAAGAGGTTTCGAATAGAGAAGTGAAAAGTATTTTAGCAAATTGTATTGCAGAAGAAGACAAAAAGAATCCTTTGCCCGACGAAAAATTAGCAGAAATAATTCAAGAAAAAGGCTATAATATTGCTCGTCGAACCATCGCAAAGTACCGCGAACAGCTCAACCTACCGGTTGCTCGTTTAAGAAGAGAAATGTAAATTTTAAAAAGTTACAGCAATGTTTAGGGGCTCTTTCCCTCTTAAAATGCTAATGGTTACTATTTCCCCTTTGCTAAACATGCCCAGGCCTTTCATGTAATCTTGAATATTGTGAATAGCTAGTGGGCCCATCTTTACAATAATGTCGCCTGTTTTTAAACCTGCTTTGGAAGCTGGTTTGCCTTCCGATACACCATCTAATCTGAGTCCATCGCCGTCGAAAGCATAGTCTGGTATAACACCGAGCGTTACTTTAAAAGAACTGGTGCCTGTGCTGATATTGTTTTTAGTTTGTCTGAAACTGAGTTTTTCGGGATACTTTGCAATTTGTTTGGCAATACTGGCCACAAAATCTATCACGGCAACTTCGCCTTGTGCATTAATTTTATTGGCATCGTCGCTCGGTTTATGGTAATCGTAATGCGTGCCAGTATAAAAATGTAATACAGGAATATCTTTTAAATAAAACGAAGCGTGGTCCGAAGGGCCCATTCCTGCTGAATCTGCTTTGTAGCTAATATTTGCCACCACATTAGATAAAATATTACCAAACATTGGGCTGGTGCCTACACCCGACAAAACAATTTTTTTAGTCGAATCATTTAGTCTACCAATCATATCCATGTTGAGCATACAAGTAATCGAATTTAAATTGATGGTAGGATTATTAGTGAAATATTTTGAACCCAATAAACCTTCTTCTTCTGCAGAAAAACAAATGAATAAAAAGTTTACATTTTCTATGTAATTATTTTGACTAAATATTCTGGCTAATTCCATAACGCCAGCGGTACCCGAGGCATTATCGTCTGCGCCATTGTGTATTTTATTTTTTGGATTTGGATCTAAAGAATTACCCGCTAAACCTAATCCTAAATGATCGTAATGCGCACCAATAACAATGGTATATTTTGCTTGGTTATCTAGGTAACCAATTACATTATGCGCGGTACCAATGCTAGTCATATCGGAATCCGAAGCATGTGGATTTGTGCTCGATTTTAAAGGAAAGGCTTGCAAGTAACCTACCGTACCTTTAGGGGCAATGCCTGATTTTTTAAAAGATTGAATGATGTACTTTGCCGCTACTAATTCTTGTTTAGTGCCAGGGTATCTGCCCTGTAACTTATCGTGGCTAAGGTATTCAATATCTTTTTGAATTCTTTTGGCATCGGTTTGCGCAAAACTTGGCTGCACAAAAATAAATAATGCAAACAATAATAGGAGGCTAGTTTTTTTCATAATTTATTATTCAACCCAATCTGCAATAAACAAATTGGTGTCTTTGGTACCGTGGTTATTTCTGTTAGATGAAAAAACAATTTTTTTGCCATTTGGCGAAAACATAGGAAATGCATTGAACATACTTTTGTTGGTGACGCGTTCTAATGCGGTGCCATCATCTTTAATATAATACAATTGAAAATCGTATCCTTTGCTCGAATGGTGATTAGAAGAAAATACGATATGTTCTCCATCGGGGGTGAAAAATGGCGCCCAATTGGCTTTGCCTAAATTGGTTACTTGGTTTAAGGCAGACCCGTCTACATTGCAAGTGTATATTTCCATATTGGTAGGGGCTACAAGGCCTTCAGAAAGTAAAATTTTATATTCTTCCACTTCTTCTGGTGTTGTTGGCCTAGAAGCTCTAAAAACTAGTCTCTTTCCATCAGGCGAAAAAAATGCACCACCATCATAACCTAATCCAAAAGTAATTTGCTTTTGATCCGTTCCATCAATATTCATGGTCCATAATTCTAAATCGCCCGAACGATCTGAAGTAAAAACTATTTTATCGCCAGTAGGAGATACCGTGGCTTCTGCATCGTAACCGGGTGAATTGGTTAATTGATTGGTAATAGTGCCTTTTAAGTTTGCTACAAAAATATCATAACTCGGCGAGACTGGCCATAAATATTTACGATCGGCGCGAGGTGCAGGAGGGGCAGGGCATTCGGCTCCGGCTAAATGCGTAGATGCGTATAAAATTTCTCTGTTGTTAGGCATAAAAAAAGAACAGGTGGTTCTGCCTTTACCAGTAGAAATCATGGCAGGTAGATAGCTCGTATCTTTAGCTGCAAGTTTAATTTTCATATTGAAAATCTGATCACATTTTAATCCCCAATTGGCATTGTTTGATTGAAAGGATAAATTTTTTCCATTAAAACTAAAATAAGCTTCCGCATTATCTCCGCCATAAGTTAATTGTTGAATGTTTTTTAAATGAGGTTCAATATTTGCTTGAGCAAAAACCATTTGGCTAGTAAAAACAAACGCAAGGAATAAGATTCTTTTCATTTTATAAATTTGAATCAAAAATAACATTTGCAGCACTAACATTAGCTGACATTTGTCAGCTAATTGTCAATATTCAGCATTTTAGCAGTTAAAAATTACGGGCATTTGTTACGATGTCGAGTAATTGGTCTTCTTTAAGCATTATATGCGTATGAAGGCCCAATTGTTTAGCGGTTGCAATGTGTTGAGGACTATCGTCTATAAATAGGGTTTCGGATTTGTCCAGGTCATGCGCTTGGAGTACAAATTCAAAAATATCGGCATTGGGTTTACGCATACCCATTAAATGAGAGTAATAATCTTTTTCAAAATAATCGGCCATGCCATTGCTAAGCTGAAATTCGGCTAATAAATATTTTAAAATCCAATCGTAATGGATGGCGTTGTTATTGCTTAATAAAAACGTACGGTAATTGTTTTTGGCAAGCAGAAGGGTTTCTAGATTACCAGAGGGAATGCCCAATAACATTTTATTCCAAGCATCGTCAATTGCATTATCTGTTAATAGTGTAGGTATTAATGCTCGAATACCATTGCGAAATTCGACCCCGCTTATTTCTCCTTTTTCAAATAAATCAAAAATTGGATTTTGGGTTAAATGTCCAAAAAAATCATTTTCGGCTTGCAAGCCAATGTCTTTAAAGGCTTGTATGGTAAGTTGATGATCAATGTCGAAGATGACCGCACCGTAGTCGAAAATTATATTTTTTATCATTTATAAATAAGGGTAGAAATTTTAAAGCGGAAAGCTAAGTTAATAATTTGAAATTAGATTTTAAAGCAAAAAAAAAGCAGGATAAATCCTGCTTTTTGATGTGGGCCCAGCAGGGCTCGAACCTGCGACCAAAAGATTATGAGTCTCCTACTCTAACCAACTGAGCTATGGGCCCTAAATTGGATGCAATTTTACGCAAATATGTCTAAAAATCCAATCAATTTTTAAAATAGGAATTAATCGGGCATTTCCTCGTCTTGGTACATAGCAGCAATTTCGCTGCTAAACTTCGTTTCAATTACCTTTCTTTTGGTTTTAAGGGTTGGTGTTATTTCGCCATCTTCAATCGTAAACGGATTTCTTTTTAAGATGAAGTTTTTAATTCTTTCATACTTTGCCAATTCGTTCGATAGTTTTTTTACATCTTCATTGACCCAAGCATGCATTTCGGCATTTGTAATAAATAAATCTTTTTCTTGAAAGAACGATTCTGCTAAATTAAATTCTTCTTGTAAACTTTCTTTCGAAGGAACAATAATGGCGGTAATGTATTCTTGTTTATCACCTATCAAAAATAATTGGTCAATTTTTGGCGACTTTAAATAAATATTTTCAATTGGAGTAGGGTAAACATTTTTTCCAAAAGAATTCACAATCATATTTTTAATACGATCGGTAATTTTTAAATTTCCTTTATAGAATTTTCCAACATCACCTGTATGAAACCAGCCATCTGTATCGATTACAGCGGCAGTCTCTTCGGGTTTGTTCCAGTAGCCTTTCATTACATTCGGACCTTTTAAAATAATTTCGCCTTCTACACTTTCAAAATTAGGATCGAAAGATTG
>CANNIS010000039.1 GCA_947505035.1 Sphingobacteriales bacterium | reverse complement strand
GTAGTAATTTTAAACAGAAAATTTATACCCGTAACAATTGAAACGCCCAGCTTTGTATTTTATCTACCTGCATTAAATGCAACAATTAATGGCCTTTGCAGCCTTTTGCTATTAGTTTCTTTATATCAAATCAAACGTAAAAATATTGAACTGCATAAAAAAATTAACATTACAACATTTTGTCTTTCTTCTTTGTTTCTAGTGTCTTATATTTTGTTCCATTATTTTGTAAAAGAAACAAGCTATGGTGGAACAGGTGCAATGAAGTATATTTATTATGTTATACTCATTAGTCATATATTTTTAGCCTCTATTGTATTGCCTTTAATTTTATTTAGTTTCAACGCGGGCTTGAAAATGGATATTCCAAAACACAGAAAACTAGTTAGGTTTACTTTTCCAATTTGGTTATATGTAACCATTACCGGCGTAATAGTTTACCTAATGATTTCACCTTATTATACTTTCTAAAATGAAAAAAATATTTTTTGTTTTGTGCCTATTGACATTTTTGTTTGCCGCAGATTTTGCTATCGCTCAGTGTCCAATGTGTAAATCGGCAGTGGAGTCTTCGATTAAAAGCGGACAAAATAATGTAGGAAAAGGTTTGAATGATGGTATTTTGTATTTACTAGCGGCACCATATTTATTTGTGGGCACCTTAGGCTTTCTATGGTTTAAAAAATACCGTGCAAAAGTAGCAAGTCAAGACGACGATAACTTAACGGCAAATTAATTTTATGTCTAATCAAACTGCAGCATCCAAGTTCTCCGCAATTTTAAAATGTAAATGTCCAACATGTAGAACTGGCGAGGTATTTACAGATCCTGCAACTAGTTGGAATAATTATAATAAAATGTATGAGTATTGCCCAGTTTGTGCTTTACGATACGAATTAGAAATAGGATTTTTTTGGGGAGCCATGTATGTAGGCTACGGATTTAATGTTGCATTGAGTGTAAACTTGGGTATCGCTGTTTATCTTTTTGGCCACAACCCAGATGTATGGGTTTATATGTCTGCTATAATTTTAGGAATCATTTTAACTTACCGACTTAATTTTAGGTACGCAAGAATTTTACTGCTTCACATGTTCGCGCCTAAATTTGATAAAATATTTATCGAAAACATCAATTCGGTGATCAAAAACCAAGATGCTTCAAAATAGTACATTTCAGTTTTTAAAAGCTTTAGCAAAAAACAATAATCGCGAGTGGTTTGCTTTACATAAGCCAACTTACGAAATCGCAAAATTAGAAGTGATTGCATTTGCTGAAAAAATATTTCAAGCATCAGCAGCATTCGACCCCAATTATAAAAATCTCCTCGCGCCTAAATGCGTCATGCGTATTTATCGAGATGTTCGATTCTCTAAAAACAAAGCGCCCTACAAAACAAATTTTGGCATTGCTTATTCGAGTGAAGGGAAGCTAGTTGGAGGAACCGGTTGTTTCATTCATATTCAACCAGGGGCATCTTTTGTTGCGGGGGGCTACTATTTACCTTCATCCGAAGATTTAAAAAAAATAAGACAAGAGATCGATTATAATTTAGCCGAATTTGAGTCTATCATTCAGGCCAGTGCTTTTAAAAAGCATTTTGGCTCGCTTAGCACCGAAGACAAACTAAAAACGGCCCCTAGAGAATATCCAAAAGACCACCTAGCCATTGAGCTCTTGAAATTAAAAAGCTTTATTGGCATCAAACCATTATCCGACGAACTCATGTGTTCGGGGCAGGCAATTAAAGAAATTGTAGCCGCTAATAAAGCAATTGCCCCTTTGCGCGCCTTTCTGGCCAACGCAATTAAAGCTTAAACAGCCTATTTCTTGCCGTATTAAATTTGGCGCAAAATCAATTTATAAGAAAGATTTCAGTTTTTTAAATGTACCTTTGCGGGCTTAAAAACTAGTATTATAATGCAAAAAGTTAGAAATATCGCTATTATTGCCCATGTCGATCACGGGAAAACAACACTGGTAGATAAAATTTTACATCAGACCAATTTATTTAGAGATAACCAAGAAACGGGAGATCTAATTCTAGATAATAACGATTTGGAGCGTGAAAGAGGGATTACCATCGTATCTAAAAACGTCTCTGTTCAATACAAAGACTACAAAATCAATATTATTGACACTCCGGGTCACGCCGATTTTGGCGGAGAAGTAGAACGTGTATTGAAAATGGCCGATGGCGTATTGCTTTTAGTAGATGCATTTGAAGGCGCCATGCCACAAACTAGATTTGTAACGCAAAAGGCATTGTCTTTAGGCTTAAAGCCAATTGTAATTATTAATAAAGTAGACAAAGAAAACTGCCGCCCCGAGGAAGTGCAGGAATCTATATTTGAATTATTCTTTAACCTAGAAGCAACCGAAGAGCAATTGGATTTTCCAACGCTATACGGATCTTCTAAACAAGGTTGGATGAGTACAGATTACAAGCAAATAACAGAAGACATTACGCCTTTATTAGATGCGGTATTAGAGTTTATTCCAGCGCCACCAGACAATCCGGGTACTTTGCAAATGCAAATTACCTCCTTAGATTATTCTTCTTTTGTTGGAAGGATTGCTATTGGTCGTGTTGCGCGTGGAACTATCAAAGAAAACATGCCAGTTTCTTTAATGAAGAAAGATGGTAAAATTGTCAAGTCTAGGATCAAAGAACTATATACATTTGTTGGATTGGGTAAAGTGAAGGTGGAAGAAGTACACAATGGTGATATCTGCGCAGTAGTTGGTATTGAAGGATTTGAAATTGGTGATACCATTTCAGATTTTGAAAATCCAGAGGCATTGGCAGTTATTAAAATTGATGAACCAACCATGAATATGTTGTTCACGATTAACAACTCCCCATTTTTTGGTAAAGAAGGAAAGTTTGTAACCTCTCGTCACCTTCGTGATCGATTGATGAAGGAGATGGAAAAAAACTTAGCCTTAAGAGTAGAAGAAACAGCCTCTCCAGATTCTTTATTAGTTTATGGACGTGGTATTTTGCATTTATCGGTTTTAATTGAAACCATGCGACGCGAAGGATATGAATTACAAGTTGGGCAACCGCAAGTTATTATCAAAGAAATTGATGGTAAGAAATGCGAGCCTATCGAAACCTTAATTGTAGATGTACCTGCCGAGGTTTCTGGTAAAGTAATTGAATTGGTTACCCAAAGAAAAGGTGATTTATTAGTGATGGAGCCAAAAGGAGATTTACAACATTTAGAATTTGATATTCCTGCAAGAGGCATTATTGGTTTAAGAAACAATGTCTTAACCGCAACAGCGGGCGAGGCAATCATGGCACATCGTTTCAAGTCATACGAGCCTTGGAAAGGTGATATTCCTCAAAGGTCTTCAGGTGTTTTAATTTCGATGGATAAAGGCTCGGCTACTGCTTACCGTATCGATAAATTACAAGATCGTGGAAGATTCTTTGTAAACGCTGGTGAAGAAGTTTACCAAGGAATGGTTATCGGAGAAAACAGCCGTGATTCAGACATGACGGTAAATATTACCGAAGGAAAGCAATTAACGAACTTCCGAACTACCAGTAAAGATGATGCAACACGCATTGCCCCAGCAACCAAGTTTTCTTTAGAGGAAGCAATGGAATATATTCAATGGGACGAATATGTAGAGATTACCCCAATTTCTATGCGTTTGCGTAAAATATACTTAACAGAACAAGAGCGTACCAACGCTAAAAAGAAAGGCGGAAATTAATTTATTCCGAATATAAATTTTAAGCGATACGGCTATGGCTGTATCGCTTTTTTTATTAAGTTTGATTTGCAGCCGCATTCCTTTGCTCCCGGAGGTTTGCGCAATATTGTAAAATGAAAGCAACCATTGAATTAATTTACGAAAAGTATCTCCAATTTCCGACGGTGGCAACCGACACGCGAACAGTAAAAGACAATTCGATTTTTTTTGCTTTAAAAGGTGCCAATTTTAATGGTAATGAGTTTGCTGCACAGGCATTAGCCTCTGGTGCTGCCTATGCAGTAGTTGACCAAATCGAATTTGCTGTTAACGAACAATATTTATTAGTTGATGATGTTTTAAAAACCTTACAAGCCTTAGCCAATAATCATCGCAAACAATTGAGTATTCCATTTTTAGGAATTACTGGGAGCAATGGCAAAACAACATCAAAAGAATTAATCAATGCAGTGCTTGCTAAAAAATTCCAAACACTGGCAACATTTGGAAATTTAAATAACCACATTGGCGTTCCATTAACTTTACTTAGTATCAATGCTTCTCATCAATTCGCCATTATTGAGATGGGGGCAAATCATCAAAAAGAAATTGCCGAATTATGCGAAATCGCAGCGCCTACTTACGGGTTAATTTGCAACATAGGCAAAGCACACCTCGAAGGTATGGGTGGTTTTGAAGGCGTTAAAAAAACGAAAAAAGAATTATACGATTACATCGAATCGACCAATGGAACCGTATTTATAAATGCCGACGATGCTATTACCACAGAGCTTTCAGCCGCTTTAAATAATAAAATTTATTTTGGAAACAATTCCGAAAGTCTATTAAGTGGAAGTATCGAATCCCTTTCGCCAATGCTATGTGTAGCCATTACTTTTAAAAAGTCGGCACAAACACATATTGTACAAACCCAATTAGTAGGCGATTATAATTTGGCAAATATTTTAGCCGCGGCATGTATCGGCGAATATTTTAAGGTGCCCGAACAAGAAATTATAGCAGCTATTGCAGGCTATACGCCAACCAATAATCGCTCGCAAATAATGCAGACGGCCAACAATGAATTAATTATGGATGCATACAATGCGAATCCTAGTAGTATGTTTGCAGCAGTCAATAATTTTCAACAATTACCAGCGCCAAATAAATATTTAATATTGGGTGATATGTTTGAACTAGGCGAAGAGAGTATTGCAGAACACCAAGCAATTGTATCGCTAGTTGCCGCATTAAAATTCGAAAAAGTAATTTTTGTAGGCAAGGATTTTTATCATGCAGCAGCCGAAAATAAAATAGCCAGCTTCCAGTTTTTTGAAAGCACTGCTAATGCTTCGGATTACCTATCGGAGAATAGGATTAGCGCACATACTATATTAATAAAGGGTTCTAGGGGAATGAAACTAGAAAGCCTTTTGCCATTATTATAATTAGCGATTTGGCTCAGGCCTGTTTTGTTTAGGCCTATTGTCTTTCATCTTATGTATAACTTCTAAAATAATACTATCAAATTTTTCTTTTTGCACACTGTCGCAAATATTTTTTACACTTTTAAAGTGCGAAAAAGTAATTTTTTCAATCTCCTTTTGATTATTTGCAATTTGTAATAAAATTTGATTGGCTAAAACTTGATCGCCGGTGTCGTTGCGTAGCAGTTGAAAATAAGTTTCTCTTAATTCGCGGCCAGTTATCTGGAGTGCTTGTACACTATCTTGGTGTGCAAATTTCAATTTATTAAAACTTTCAATTTGCGCTTCATCAAATTTTAATTCTTTAATGATAAAATTTGCAGGCCCTTTATTATCGGCTTTTGTTGATTTTTCAAAAAAGACAAAAGAAAGAATTACCGTATTACTGATAAGTAAAGTGATGGCAAATATTTTCCAAAAAGATAGTTTTGAGCTTTCCATTTTAATAATTATAAACGGTTTGATTGTTTAATTCAATGGTGTTGATTATTTTTTGTCGAGCAGACTTATTGCTATTTACATAAAGCGCGAATGTATTTAAGGCAATAATTGCAACGAACGCAAAAGCCCATTTGTAGGTAAATTGATTGCTTGCAGTGTTAGGTAAATGCGCTTGTAGCTCAATTTTATTTTTAATTTTCTGAAATAAAAATGGACTAGGTTTACTTTCGGCTATTTGATTAGCCGAATCAAGCACATTTGCTATCCATTGTTCTTTGTTTTTCATATCTATTTGGACGATACTTTTTTTTATAACCTTCGATTTTGATAATAATTTCCTAAAATACCTCGCAATTTTTCTTTAGCCCGTTGAATCAATGATTCTACTGCTTTTTCCGAAATAGCCATGATAGCCGCAATTTCTTTCTGGCTCAATTTCTCTATCTGACTTAAAACAAATGCAGTTTGCTGCCTTAATTTTAGTTGCGCCAATGCGTCCATTAAAATTTCTTGCGCTTCTTTTTGTTCTAGTATGGCCCCTGGGTGTTGTAAATGTGGGTCATCGTGTATTTGTTTGCCTGTGGTAGGATCAAAAAGCGAAGTGATAAATGCTAATCGTTTTTTTCTTTTCTTAGATTTAATATGGTCTAAACATTTGTTAACCGTAATTCTATAAATCCAAGTAGTAATTTGCGCTTCTTCTTTAAATTGATGAATAGCATGAAAGATATTGATGAAAACTTCTTGCGTAATATCTTCTGCATCTTCTGCATTTTTAAGTATTGATATAGCAATCTGATACACTTTCTGGTGGTGTACTTTAAATATATTTTCAAAAAAAGATGCTTGGTTTTGCAATTTAATTTCGAACAATTTTTACCCCAACATCTTCAATTCCTATTAAAGGATTATCACGCATGTTTTGTTCAATGGTAAAAGAATAAACACCTTTTCTAGGAAACTTTAAGGATTGCATCATTTTCATTTGATTGCTGTAAATGTCTCCAAGCCCCGAGCCTAGCCACTTTCCGTCTGCTTCTGCTAATTTAAATTCGAAACGTTGCGTTTCTGCTTTTGATTGTGGTCCTTGAATGCTTAGCAATATAAATAAGTTGGCATAGCCATAATCGCCCGAATTTCGAACATTAAAATAAATACTGTGGGTGTTAATCGTGTCTTGCACGTCGAGGTAGAATGTAGGGCGATTGTTTACGCTCCAAGTATTATTTTCAAATGCAACATAGGCGTCAAATATTTTCGACCTATTACAAGAATTAAAAATAAATAATATAGAAAGTAGAACAATCGCTCTTTTCATTTTACTCTTTCGGTTTTTCGTTTGTTGAATTATCTGCAGTGTTATTAGGCGGCCTATTGTTATTTGCTGCTCTATGTGGCGGCCTACTATTACTATTATTGCGTGTACCCGATTGACCAGCCGGCCTGTTTACTTTACCATCTGTAGCCGATTGTGGCTCCTTAGGGGAATTGCCACTTGGCTTACTGCGATTTTTGTTTCTGTTATTATTATTGCTCTTCTTCTTTTTCTTATTGAGTTCGTCCATGCGGGTTAAACTATCTTGGCCAACCACATTGTCGTAATCCAAAATGCGTTCTACCAAAATAGGTTGAACAGCAACGTTCGATAAGTCATCCGGAAACTCTCCGTTTTTATTTAATGCAATAATTTCTTTTACCCTAATGGCTGGCAATGCAACCCAATTGTCAGACCCGCGGTAGCTAAACCACATCATCTTTTTAAAGATATCTGTCTTTTGTAAGTAAGCCGAGCCAATTTTAGTTTTCAATTCTTTCACATCATCTGGAATGTCTTTTAGTGAATCCATATAAGTGTCTAATTCGAAATTCAAACAGCATTTTAATTTACCACATTGCCCAGCAAGCTTTAAAGTATTCAAAGATAAATTTTGGTATCTAGCAGCAGCAGTGCTCACAGTTTTGAAATCGGTTAACCAAGTAGAGCAACAAAGTTCTCTGCCACAAGAGCCTATAGCACCAAGTCTGCTTGCTTCTTGGCGCATTCCAATTTGGCGCATTTCAATGCGTACTTTAAATTCTTCTGCTAATTTTTTAATCAGCTCTCTAAAATCGACACGGTCATCGGCTGTATAATAAAAAGTGGCTTTGGTTTTATCGCCTTGATAATCCACGTCACTTAATTTCATATTTAGCTTTAATTGCAAAGCAATCGTTCTTGCTCTGTGCATGTTTTCATGCTCCAATTCTTTTGCCGCTTTCCATTTATCGACATCTAAAGGACTTGCCTTTCGATATATTTTTTTGATTTCTGATGACTCAGGCGTAACATGTCTTTTTTTCATCTGCAAGCGAACCATTTCACCAGTCATGGTTACATGGCCAACATCATAACCACCACTACCCGATTCTACACACACCAATTCTCCAAGTTCAAGATATAGTTGATCTACATTGCGATAAAATTCTTTTCGTGAGCCTTTAAATCTCACTTCGACAATATTAAATGCTTGGAAATTAGAAGGCATATCGATATTGGCGAACCAATCGTACACATCTAATTTACTGCAACCTCCGTCTGTCATGCAGGAACCATTGCTTTTACAACCAGCTGGCGCACAGCCACCGGTTGAACATGATCCACATCCCATAGTTTTATTCGTTTATTGTTAACTGCGAATTTACATTTTTCAATTGTAAATTTCTCATCATCTGAATACTGAGGTCCAAAAACATGATTTTTGGGTTCGCATTGCGTTCTATATGATATATAGCCTGCTCAAAACCTTTAATGATGAGTGGCGCATTTTCGAAATTAATGGTATTTGCCAGCTTGTTGAGTTCAAAATGCTTGCTTTCGAACTTAACAATGCTCGTTTGGTCTAGATTGACCATTAAACAGTCTCTGACTACTTGCAAACCAAACCTTAATAAGCTTTTTTGATTTTCTCTTCCAAAACGAGCATTGGCTACTTGCTCAATCCAATCGTTTATTTCTATGCCTTTTCTGCCGTAGCAAAGCCTAAACCATTGAATAAACAAGCTTTCTAAATCATCATCGTCTTCGGCTAATAATTGCTGTGCAGCAGCAATATTGCCATTTGCTAAATAGGCTATTCTCCCCGCTTTTTCTTGTGGGCAACCATTGTCTATTAAATAAGCTTTGAGCTCTTCATCTGCTAATTTTGGAATTTTAACTAATTGTGTTCGCGAAAGTATGGTAGCTAAAATTTGCTCATAGTTTTCGGCAATTAAAATAAATAGGGTTTTAGCTGGAGGCTCTTCAATTAATTTCAATAAAGAATTTCCGGCAGCTCCTAGGTATTCTGGCAACCATATTAAAATAATTTTATATTCTGCTTCAAAAGATTTTAATACTAATTTTTGAATAATAGCATGGCATTCTGCGATATTAATATTTGGCTGTTTGTTTTCGGCATCTAGGTATTCCATCCATTGTTCTATACCCATGAAAGGGTTTTCTGCAATGGCGTTGCGCCATTCTTTAATATAGTTTACTGCAGTTTCGGCCGATCCTTTAGTAATAAAAGGATAACTAAAATGTAAATCTGGATGAATGAGTTTTTGGTATTTAGTACAAGACGAACATTTACCACAACTGTCGTCTGGTAGTTTTTCTAAACAAGAAATATATTGCGCATACGCCAACGCTAATGCTAAACTTCCGCTACCTTCTGGTCCAAGAAATAATTGCGCATGACTAATGCGCGCTTCATTTACAGAATTAATTAATCTTTTTTTTACGGCTTGCTGCCCCGGAATATCTTTAAAAAGCATTCGGCAATTTAATAATTTTAGCCCGATAAGCCAACCACATGCTGTAATTTATAAACCCCTTTGTTGTTAAATAATAGGAATAAAATTTTAAAAATGTTGGAATGCGATTATCTTTGCAGCATGGGAAGATGGATGGCATTCGATTATGGAACTAAACGAACGGGAATAGCCGTAACGGATCCTTTGAATATCATTGCAACAGGTCTAGCTACTATTGCAAGCGAAGCGCTTTTGGATTTTGTCAAAAAATATATATCAACAGAGCAAGTCTCCATTTTTGTGGTAGGAGAACCCAAGCAAATGGACAACACGCCATCAATGTCTGCACAAAGTATTACAAATTTTGTTGCGCAGTTGAATGCGGCATTTCCTGCAATACCAATAAAAAGAATTGATGAAAGATTTACTTCTAAAATGGCATCACAAGTAATTGCCCAAAGCGGAAAATCTAAAAAA
Organism: Sphingobacteriales bacterium; assembly: GCA_947505035.1. GTDB lineage: Bacteria > Bacteroidota > Bacteroidia > Sphingobacteriales > Sphingobacteriaceae > CAIKLP01. The sequence continues at coordinate 5,198 of CANNIS010000039.1, read as the reverse complement.
GAAAGAGAGAAAAAAGAACATATTGATTTAGTAAGCGCAACCATAATATTGCAGTCTTATATGGAATCAAATTAATTAAATAAAATGATTTTACCTGTTATTGCATTTGGTCATCCTGTATTAAGAAAAGTTGGTGTAAGCATTGCAGCCGATTATCCGAAATTAACTAGCTTAATTACAGATATGTTTGAAACCATGTATCATGCGCACGGTGTAGGTTTGGCCGCGCCGCAAGTTGGCTTGGCTATTCGCTTATTTATTATTGATGCATCTCCTTTTGATGAAGATGAAGAAGACAAACCAAAGCAATTAAGCTTTAAAAAAGTATTTATCAATGCCGAAATTTTAGAAGAGTCTGGCGAAGAGTGGTCTTTTTCGGAAGGATGTTTAAGTATTCCAGAGGTTAGAGAAGAAGTAGCCAGAAAACCAGTTATAAAAATACGCTATCAAGACGAAAAATTTAATACGATAGAAGAAACTTATGATGGCATAATTGCCAGAATTATTCAACACGAATACGATCACATTGAAGGTAAATTATTTGTCGATAAAATTTCGCCGATTAAAAAAAGATTGATTTTGAAAAAGCTAGATGCAATTACCAAAGGCTTGATTCGTCCGGAGTATAAAATGAAATACCCTGCATTGAAAAAGAAAAAAGGTTAGTCTTCTTTTTTCTCGTTTTTTAAATTTATTTTTCCTTCGTTTAATAATTGAATAAACTGATTGATTTTTACTAAATCAAAAAGTGGGTTGTACCTGTTCTGGCCTGCCCAGTATAGCTTTTCGCTACTTTGCTGGAAAAAGTATTTGCTATTTTGTGAGCCATCCCAAGCCATAGTATTTTTAAGCGTATTCATTACTTTCTCATCTAAATTTTTCTGCGCCAACATTAAATCGTCGTCGGCTAATTTTAGTTTTAAAAAAGCTTGCTTAAATTGTTCGAGGGTTGCAAATGGAAAAATGTAAACCATCGGAATATTAAAACTTTCTGGTTTTAATTTAAATATTGCCGAAACAGAATTGTTTATTAAATTATCTGGAATGATAATTTCTTGTTTTTTAAATCCTAAACTAGCAATTCGAACGGTATCGCCAACGCCAACTACTAAGGAGAAGAATCCACGAAAATCGCTATAGGTTCCTTTATATCCCCTAGAAACATTGAATACATTGACGAATGGAAGTGGTGCTAAACTATCTGCATGAAGGATAACGCCAGAAAATTGCACGAGCTTTTTTTCTTGTGCATGTAATGTTTGCACAGCAAAAGTTATCAAGAGTAGAAAAAAAAGTAGGGTAATTTTTTTCAATGCAATTAGGCTAATAGCGTTAAAACGAAAAGAGCGTTCAACTAGTATGAACGCTCTTTATTTTTTAGTTTCTTAATCGTTCAGGAAGAACTGCATTTGGGTCGTCGGCATCGGTAATGTTAAGCGCTTCAACCGAAGTTATTTCCGGAATCGCACGCTTAAGTGCTTGCTCAACACCTGCTTTCAAAGTCATAATACTCATAGGGCAAGTACCACATGCACCCAATAGTTTTAATTTAACAACCATGTCGTCTGTCACTTCGTGAAGTGCCACATTTCCACCATCTGCTTCTAAATAAGGTCTTATTTGGTCTAGTGCATTTTCAATGCGCTCTATTAATTCTGGGCTAGTGTTCATTATTTCTTGTTAATTTTAGACAAAGATACGTTATTTATAATAATACTAAATTAGGTTGTTTTGATGCAATCCTGCATTGATTAAAGCGACTTGTTGCGCTACTTTAGAGGCAATATTTGCCATCGCAATAGCCGTAGGGTGGTTTTCTTGAAGTGAAATAGGCGCTCCTGAATCGCTAGATTCACCAACCGATTGTACCAATGGAATTTCGCCTAAAAATGGCACTTCAAATTGTTCCGCCAATTTTTTACCGCCATCTTTTCCAAAAATAAAGTATTGATGATCGGGCATTTCTGCTGGGCTGAAATAAGACATGTTTTCGATCACGCCCAATACTGGAATTTTAATACCGTCCATTCTAAACATGGCCATTCCTTTTCTTGCGTCTGCCACTGCAATATTTTGTGGAGTGGTTACAATTACGGCTCCTGTTATAGGAAATTGTTGTCCTAAAGTAATGTGCACATCTCCAGTTCCTGGAGGGGTATCTACAATTAAATAATCTAGTTCGCCCCAATTGGCATCGTTAAATAATTGTTTTAATGCAGTAGTAACCATTGGGCCTCTCCAAGGAATGGCTTGGTTAGGATCCACAAAAAATCCGATAGACAATAATTTGATTCCGTATTTTTCTATCGGAAGCAAACTTACTTTATCTCCATTTTTTTCTGCTGCTGGTTTTGCGCCTTCTAATTTAAACATCATTGGTATAGAGGGGCCATAAATATCTGCATCTATCAATCCAACTTTTGCGCCTTGTTTACTTAAACTAATAGCCAAGTTTACAGCAACAGTTGATTTTCCAACGCCACCTTTACCAGATGCTACGAGTACTATGTTTTTAATATTTGGAAAGCTTGGATCTTTTGCTGCAGTCGTTACTCTACTGGTCATGTTTATTTTTACAACCGCATTTTTATCGACAAAATGATGAATGGCATTGTTGCATGCGTTCTCAATCATTGCTTTTAAAGGGCATGCAGGGGTAGTTAAAATTACAGAAAAGCGAACTTCGTTTCCACTAATCTCCACATCTTCTATCATATTTAAGGTAACCAAATCTTTTTTTAGATCGGGTTCTTCTACATTACTTAGGGCACTTAAAATTTGTTCTTTGGTATACATTATATTTAATTAATTATTCATTAGATAAGGAACATGCGGGCCTAAAAATTGTTTTATAACCGAATGTGAATGTGACTGCTTTTGCTGCTCGAATTGCCAGCATCGTCTTCGGCAACAATATCAAAAATAACAAAGGTGTAAGCGCTGTCATTCATAATTAAAAAAGTATCAATACTAGCCATTTTATTATTTGGTTTAAATGACATATTAAGCAAGTCTTGGCCAGTTGCTAAATATAATCGCAAACTAGTTGCTGTAATTAGGCCATTGTCAGAAAAATTAATTTTGAAAAAAGCAGTATCGTTGAATTCGTAAACTTGATGATTGGAAGGAGAAATTTTAGTAATCATAACCGCTGGGTCATTATTATTAGCCTCTTCGCAACTAAATAGCAAAAGACTACATCCGACGATTAAAAAAAATAAATATTTCATGGGTAAGATTTGATGAACAAAATTACCATTATTCCATTTATTATTTATTATTTTCAGCCTTTAATCATGAAAAAACTTAAAATAACATTATTGGTATTTTTGGGCTTATGCTTATTGAGTGTAGGTTTTGCGATTGGCTTTAGAGAGCGTATCATGTTAGCCGTAATTGCCAAAGTGGTTGCTGCTCAAAAAGAGCGCAATAAGCTAACGATTAGCATAAAACAGGCTAAATTCGAAGGCCTTGGTACCGTAGCCTTGAATGAAATAATAGTAGTGCCCGATTCCTTAGACACTTTATTGTCGGTGACTCATTTTAAAGTAAGGGTAAATTTGTTGCCTATTTTAATTGGTCGAATCAAAATAGCGGAACTCATTGTAAAAGGGGCCAATTTGCATTTGGTTAATTTGGCTGGTAAAAGAAATTTCGAATTTTTATTAAAAAATAAAAAAGACACTACGAAATTATTGAATAGCAATATAGATTTAGCACATATTGCAGATAATTTAATCAACGATTTATTATATAAAGTACCTGCACGTTTAGACATTCAAGATTGTAATTTAAAAGTAATAGACAATCGCAATCAATTTACAATTGCAGCTAAAGCAATTCAAATTTTAAATAATCGATTTTATTCCACCTTTATTTTAAATAACAACGAATCCATTTGGCATGCAGAAGGAAATGTTTATCCAGAATCGAAAAAGTTAAACATGCAGTTTTATGCAGAAAATAAAAAAGTGGAATTGCCTTATATAGAACAAAAGTTTGGATTGAAAATCAATTTTGACACCGTTTCAACTCGAATGGATGCAATCGATTACCAGTCTGAAAACTTAAGCATTTCCGGCAATTGGCACATTCACAATTTATTATTGAAGCATACCAAACTGGCGCAGAAAGAAGTGATTGTGCCTTCGGCAGCTATTGATTGTAAAATGGTAATCGGTGAAAATTTTATTGCCATAGACAGCAGCTCTATAGCTACATTAGGAAATATACAAATTCATCCATTTGTTAAATATACCATTGCGCCTCAAAAAATTTACGAGCTCAAAATTAATACAGATAAAACCGATGCGCAAAAATTTATCAATTCTTTTCCTGTTGGTTTATTCGAATCTATAGAAGGCATGAAAGTGGCTGGCCAACTTTCTTATCATTTAAATTTTTATTTAGACAGCAAAGATCCTTGGCATTGCAAGTTTGACTCTAAACTTGCACGCGATAATTTTAAAATAATTCAATTTGGAAATGTTAATTTTCAAAAAGCAAATGGCAGTTTTATCTATACTGCATTTGAAGGCGGACGCGCTGTAAAGTCTATGATTGTTGGGCCAGAGAGCTTTGGCTTTACACCCTATGCGCAAATTACCGATTATTTAAAGAACGCCTTATTGACTTCAGAAGATCCATTGTTCTTTTCTCATCGTGGTTTTTATGAAGAAGCATTTAGGCAATCTATAGCCACTAATTTTGTTGCTGGTCGATTTAAAAGAGGGGGCAGCACCATCTCTATGCAATTGGTTAAAAATTTATTTTTAACCAGAAACAAAACAATAGCGAGAAAGTTAGAAGAAGTACTCATTGTTTGGATGATAGAAAATGGAAGACTTATAGATAAGCAACGCATGTTCGAAGTGTACTTAAACATTATTGAATGGGGCCCAAATGTATATGGCGTTACCGATGCTGCCCGTTTTTATTTTGATAAATTTCCAAGCGAATTAAATTTAGGGGAAAGTATTTTTTTAGCAAGCATTGTTCCCAAGCCTAAAAGATTTAAAGCATCTTTTTTACCCGATGCCGAGCTCAAAACCTATATGCACAAGTATTTTAAAATGATTGGCGGCTTAATGGTTCGCAGAGGCAAAGTGCCAGCGACAGACACCATTGGAATATTTAATAGTGTAAAAGTAAAAGGCTTGGCTAAGAGTATGATTCTGGCGGTAGATACGATTGCTGCT
>CANNIS010000038.1 GCA_947505035.1 Sphingobacteriales bacterium | reverse complement strand
CGACTTAAGATTACTCGGAGATATCAATGGAGAAAATCTAAACACCACTATTACGGCTAGTAATCGCAATACTAAATATACACTCCGCAATTCTTACGATATAAGTTGCGCAATCAAATATTTAATGGTTGATAAAGCGTACGGTAAAATCTCTATGTCTGCTGGTATTGGCATATTAAATCGGTCGACACATATTGAAAGTGCACTAATCGACACCAACTCTACAAATCAAGCAAATGTGGTGTTTCCCCTTACAATTTATTATAGAAAGGCTATCAGCAAAAGAATAGATGCTACTATTTTATATAGAAATTATTGGAGCTTGAGTGATGATATAGATGCCGTTGAGTTAAATAAAAATAATGATCAGTACCAATTAATTGCCATTGGGCTGAGTTATAATTTTGGGAGCAGAAACTATCGTTTTAAAAAACAAAACACTTGTCCGGCTCAACAATAAAAAATTATTTTTTTATTTAATAAAAATAGAAATAAGGAAATAAATTAGCGCCGCTAATACTGCAGAAACAGGAATGGTTAAGATCCATGCCCATAATAAATTAACCGTAACGCCCCATCTGACTGCAGAAACTCTTTTAGATAATCCGACACCAATGATAGAACCTGTAATGGTATGGGTAGTAGATACGGGGATTTTAAAATGCTCTGTCATAAATAAAGTAATAGCGCCAGCGGTTTCGGCTGCTACTCCTTCTAATGGTGTAACCTTTGTAATTTTAGAACCCATGGTTTTCACAATTTTCCAACCACCAGACATGGTACCTAATGCAATGGCAGAATAACAAGCCAAAGGAATCCAATTGGGTAAATCAAAAACTTCTTTGCCATTGACTAAATGCGTATTGATATGTAACCAAGTTGGCACTAGACTTAAATCAGCAGCTGCACTTCTTGTATAGACTACTATAGCAACTGCAATAATACCCATTACTTTTTGTGCATCGTTACCTCCATGACCTATACTAAATGCCGCGGAAGAAACCAATTGCAATTTTCTAAACCACCACTCTGCTTTACTTGGAATGGCATATTTACAAATATGAATAATGATAACCGTTAAGGTATAAGCTAATATCATTCCAATAATTGGTGCAAGAAAAATAAAAGCAGCAATTTTTCCAATCACTTGAAATTTAACAATGGTAAGGCCCCCATGCGCAATTGCCGCACCAGCAAAACCACCAATTAAAGTATGAGAAGAACTAGATGGAATTCCAAACCACCAGGTAAGCAAACTCCAAAAAATGGCTGCTATAATTCCTGCTAAAATAACTACTAAATTAATTTGAGTATCATCTACCGCTTTGGCAATAGTATTGGCGACATTGTGTTCTTTGAAAATTAAAAATGCAACGAAGTTAAAAAACGCAGCCCAAATAACAGCTTGCGTAGGCGACAATACTTTGGTGGAAACAACTGTTGCAATGGAGTTTGCCGCATCATGAAAACCATTGATATAATCAAAAATTAAAGAAAGTGCTATAACGGTAAAAAGCAGTGTTAAACTCATGTTTAAATTAATTAAGCATTTTTAACAATGATCGTTTCCATTACATTGGCAACATCTTCGCATTTATCGGTTGCTCTTTCTAATGCATTTAATACTTCTTTGTTTTTGAACAATTCAATGGCATTGGTTTCATTTTTAAATAATTCAGCAACCGCCATATCAAATACATAATCAGCTTGATTTTCCATACTATTGATACGCACACAAGAATCGGTTACATTACGAATATTTTTTAAATCTCTTAATTCAGAAATTCCTTTATGAATGTCTTTACATGCTTGGTGAATTAAATCCGCCAATTTTTTCATTGGCTCAGTAACTGTTGTTAAATTGTATAGATACATTCTATTTGCAGAACCATGAACATAATCAGCAATATCATCAATTGCTGATGCTAATGCATGTATGTCTTCTCTATCAAATGGGGTGATGAAATTTTTACTTAATTCCACAAATATTTCGTGGGTAATCCTGTCTCCTTCGTGTTCCAAGTCTTCAATTTCTTTAATCAGGCCTATGCGGTTATCATGTTCATCGATCTCAAAAACCTCTTTTAATTTTGCAGAAATTGCAATTAAGTTGCTACTCGCTTGTTCAAATAATGGGAAGAATTTTTTATCCTTCGGAATGAAATACTGGAAAATAGAATTTAAAGACATAAATTTTTTTTACTAAAATAAGAGAACAATGTTAGTTAATTGTTAATGATTGCAAATTTAAACAGATTTTTGTACGAAACGAACAGAACAGACAAAATAATATGGCTATTTTATTAATTATAAAACTGATTATCAATTAATTAAAAATAATATACTGGCAAATATAAATTCAGCAATTCCTGTTTAAATTCAAAAAAATAATACCTTTACCAAATAACGTGGGTTTGGATTGGATGGATTTACTTCAATATTATAAAACCGACGACCGAATAATCAAATTAGCTGGGGCGCTTTCAGATTATAAATGTGCCAGAATTCACTTAAAAGGCTTGATTGGTTCGTCGGATGCAATGGTTGCTTTGGCTTTGTATAATATACAAAAGCAGGGGAATCTATTTGTCTTACCCGACCGAGAAGAGGCTATTTACTTTCAAAACGACTTAGAAAATATTTTTGGCCATCGCGTATTATTTTTCCCTTCGTCGTATAAAAAACCATTTGATATTACGCAATTAGATACCAGCGCAGTATTGCAAAGAGCCGAAGTATTAAATGAATTAAAATATAACACGGCTAATGGAAAATTAATTGTTAGCTATCCCGAGGCCATTGCCGAAAAAGTTGTTGATCAACAGGTGTTGGCAGCAAACACCCTTGAAATAAATATAGCAGAAAAAATATCGATAGAATCTATCAACGAATTTTTATACAGTTTTGAATTTGAAAGAGTTGATTTTGTATACGAAGCAGGGCAATTTGCCATCAGAGGTGGTATTGTAGACATTTTTTCTTATTCAAACGAATTACCCTATCGAATTGAATTTTTTGGTGATCATATAGAAAGTATTCGAACATTCGAAACCGAAAATCAATTGTCAATTGAGCAAATAAATTCATTGACAATTGTTCCAAATATTCAATCAAAGCTAATAAACACTAATACCGTATCTTTTTTAAATTACATCGATAAACATGCTAACCTATGGATAAAAGATGTACAATTTACTTTAGATATTATCAAAACAGGTTATCCTAAATCAATTGAAATTTTTGAAGGATTAAGCACAGAGGATAAAAATTTACATCCGGAATTTTTAGATCCTCAATATGTTTTTCAAAACACCGAAAGCATAGTAAACGCTTTTGATAAAATTAATTTAATTGAATTTGGTAAACAATACTATTACCAGCCCAGCTTGTCTTTGATGTTTAACATGAAACCGCAAACATCATTTAATAAAGATTTTAATTTATTAATTCATCATTTAAAAAAGAATGAAAGTGATGGTTTGGTAAATTATATTTTTGCAGAACAACAAAAACAAATAGAGAGGCTTTATAGTATTTTCGAAGATATCTCGAGTGCTGCTATCAAAAAAGTTAAGTTCAACCCGATTAACACTGCCATTAGAGAAGGATTTTTAGATTACGATACTAAAATTGCTTGTTATACCGACCACCAAATATTTGATCGATTTTATAAATATAAAATCCACAAAAATTATAGCAAATCGCAAGCATTAACGCTCAAAGAATTAAGGGCATTAAAAGCTGGAGACTATGTGGTTCATATAGATCACGGAATTGGTAAGTATGCAGGGTTAGAAAAAATTGATGTAAACGGAAAAACGCAAGAGGCCATCAGATTGATTTATGCCGATGGAGATTTATTATATGTGAATATTAATTCGCTCAACCGTATTTCTAAATACAGCGGCAAAGATGGCACTATACCCAAAACACATAAATTAGGAAGCGAAGCTTGGGAAAAATTAAAGAAGAGCACTAAGAAAAAGGTGAAAGATATTGCGCGTGATTTGATAAAATTATATGCAGTCAGAAAAGCACAAAAAGGAAATGCATTTTCGCCTGATACTTATTTGCAAAATGAACTAGAAGCTTCGTTCATGTTCGAAGATACTCCAGACCAAATTAAAGCAACCATCGATTTTAAAAAAGACATGGAATCGCCACACCCAATGGATCGCTTAATTTGCGGTGATGTAGGTTTTGGAAAAACGGAGATTGCTATCAGGGCCGCATTTAAAGCCGTTTCGGATAGTAAGCAGGTGGCTATATTAGTGCCCACTACCATTTTAGCCATGCAACATCATAAAACTTTTAAAGAAAGGTTAAAAGATTTTCCATGTAATATTGAATATGTTTCGAGATTTAGAACAGCTAAAGAAATTAAAGAAACATTAACAAGAACAACAGAGGGTAAAGTTGATATTCTTATTGGTACACATAGAATTGTTAGTAAAGACATCAAATTTAAAGACCTTGGTTTACTTATTATCGATGAAGAACAAAAATTTGGCGTAAGTACAAAAGAAAAGTTAAAGCAATTTAGGGCAAATGTTGATACGCTTACTTTAACTGCTACACCTATTCCGAGAACACTACATTTTTCTTTAATGGGTGCACGCGATTTATCTATTATCAATACGCCACCACCCAATAGACAGCCAGTAAATACAGAGCTTCACGTATTCAACGAGAAATTAATTCAAGAAGCCATTGAGTATGAAATTGATCGAGGCGGTCAGGTATTTTTTATTCATAATAGGGTACAAGACATTATACATATGGCTGGTTTAATTCAAAAACTTTGTCCATCTGCTCGTATTGGTGTTGGACACGGACAATTAGAAGGTGATCAGCTAGAAGATGTAATGTTAAAATTCATGAGTCATGAATTTGATGTATTAATTGCAACTACCATTATTGAATCTGGTTTAGATATTTCGAATGCCAATACCATGATTATTAATAATGCGCATTATTTTGGATTGAGTGATTTGCATCAAATGCGCGGCAGGGTTGGTCGTTCCAATAAAAAAGCGTTCTGTTATTTATTAAGCCCTCCACTTTCGGTCATTACACCAGAAGCAAGAAAAAGATTAAGCGCCATTGAAGAATTTTCAGATTTAGGCAGTGGTTTTAATGTTGCCATGCGAGATTTAGATATTAGGGGTGCAGGAAATTTGTTAGGTTCTGAACAAAGTGGATTCATTGCAGAAATTGGATTTGAATTATATCATAAAATTTTAGATGAAGCCATTCAAGAATTAAAAGATGCGGAATTTAAAGATTTGTTTGCCAAAGAAGTGGCCAGACCTCATGTTAGCTTTTGTCAACTAGATACCGATTTAGCTTTATTGATACCCGATGAATATGTAAATGCTATTGCAGAACGATTAAATTTATATACAGAATTAAATAAAATAACAAATGAGGTAGATTTGTTATCATTTGAAAAAAATATGATCGATCGCTTTGGACCAATCCCTTTACAAGTAGCCGAATTGCTTAATGCCATTAGGCTTCAGTGGATAGCTGTTTCGCTTTGTTTTGAAAAAATAACCTTAAAGAAAAATGTACTAAGGGGATATTTTCCTGCAAATCCAAGTTCAGGATTTTACGAATCTGCTAAATTTCAAGCCATCATCAGTTATGTTCAACATAACCCTTATGGAATTAAATTAAAAGAAAATAAATCAGTTTTAATTTTACAACTAGATCAAATTCACTCTTTAAGTGCTGCAATTAATACACTTGAAAAAATTAATCAAAAAAACTAAACATGGATGTAAAAATAATCAACCAGAAATGGTTAAGCCTTTGTACTAAAATCGCAACAGATTTTGACACCGATACACCAGATATTAAAACCATCTTATTTTTAATAGGTGTACAAGAGTTAGGTCAAGGACCTAAAAAGTTTACTAAAAGACAAAAAGAGGAGTTAATGCACATAGCCAATTGTAGGCTGTTAAGTGAAATGGGCTTTTATGAATTAGAAGGACTAGATCAAGATGGTTGGCCTCATTGGAAAACAATTAAAGCAATACCTGCTTATACGCTAATAGAGCAAGAATACCTTTTAAAACAATTAATCATTCACTATTTCGAAGAATTAGCAGAATAGTTAAATTAGCAAAAGAAAAATAATAGCCATGAAAAAAATAAGCAGCCTAATCCTCGCACTTTTACTATTTGTATCAACAGTAATTGCAAACCCTAAAAAAGAAAAATGTACATATATAAAATTTGAAACCACCAAAGGGGAGCTTATTTTAAAACTGTACAATGAAACGCCAAAGCATAGAGACAATATGATTGATCTTGTAAAAACGGGTTTCTATGATAGCATCTTATTTCATCGTGTGATTAAAAATTTTATGATACAAGGTGGCGATCCTGATTCAAAACAAGCGACTACGCAACAAAGCCTAGGAAATGGAGAAGCTAAAAACAGGGCTTTAATCCCTGCAGAATTTAATCCTAATTTAATTCATAGAAAAGGAGTGCTTGCCGCCGCAAGAGATAACAACCCGGAAAAATCGAGTAGTAATTGTCAATTTTATATTGTACAAGGTAAAACATTTAAAGATACCGACTTAGATATGATGGAACAAAGAAGTGGTTGGAAATACACAGCAGAACAGCGCAACAGCTATAAAACAGTAGGGGGTACGCCACACCTTGATAATAATTATACGGTTTATGGCGAATTAGTAAATGGATTTGAAACACTAGATGCAATTGCTAGTGTTAAAACCGCTGCTGCAGATAGACCCGAACAAGATGTAAGGATTATTAAAGGAACGATATTAAAAAAATATAAAAATAAAAAAAGTAAATGCTTTTTGTTTAGTTTATAAAAATGAAAATTATCTCCTACAATGTAAATGGTATTCGTTCGGCAATGAATAAAAACTGGCTCGCATGGTTGCAAGCAAGCCAAGCAGATGTGATTTGCTTACAAGAAATTAAAGCTACCCCAGAGGTAATTCCTGCAGAAATAAAAATGTTGGAAGACATGGGCTACCATCATTACTGGTACCCTGCCGTTAAAAAAGGATATAGCGGAGTGGCTATATTTTCAAAAATAAAAGCAAAAAATGTAAGCTATGGATGTGGTCACGAACTGTATGATCAAGAAGGCAGAATCATTCGTGCAGATTTTGAAGACTGCTCTATTATGAGTGTTTATATACCTTCTGGCTCTAGTGGAGAAGATAGACAACAAGTTAAATACGAATTCTTAGACTTCTTTGAAAAATATATTCATGAATTAAAATGGCAGTATCCAGATTTGATTATTTCTGGTGATTACAATATTTGCCATAAAGCAATAGATATTCATAATCCAAAATCAAATGCAAATTCTTCTGGATTTTTACCTGCAGAAAGAGATTGGATGGAAAAATTTATTAATAATGGATTTGTAGATTCATTTAGACATTTTAATTCTGAACCACATCAATATACTTGGTGGAGTTACAGAGCCGGTGCCCGTGCCAAAAATTTAGGTTGGCGAATTGATTATCATTTAATATCTGATTCTTTAAAAAGCAGATTAAAAAGAGTAGCTATATTAGCAGATGCTAAACATTCCGATCATTGTCCAATTTTGATAGAATTAACATGAGTTTAATCATTACTGATATTCAAACATTATACGGTATTCAACAAGCTGGAAGAAGTGTGTTTAAAGGCGCTGAGCTTGGAAATGTGGAACATTTAAACAATGCTTGGTTAAGTATTCATGATGGCTTGATTAGCGGTTTTGGAAAAATGGAGACGATAGCTGATGATTTAGAAATTGCTAGCTTTAAAGAAGTGATGAGCGTAAAAGGTAAATCCATTTTACCTACTTGGTGTGATTCCCATACCCATATTGTTTTTGCTGGTAGTAGAGAAGATGAATTTGTAAGCACAATAAAAGGGCTGTCTTACGAAACGATTGCGAAAAATGGTGGAGGGATTTTAAACTCTGCTAAAAAATTAAATGAAACATCAGAAGAAAAATTATTGGAAAGTGCAAGCGCTAGGTTACATACACTCATAAAAATGGGCACTGGTGCTATAGAGATAAAAAGTGGTTATGGCCTTTGCTTAGCAGGAGAACTAAAAATGCTAAGGGTGATCAAACGATTAAAAGAAAGCTTTGAAATACCTATTAAAGCTACATTCTTAGGCGCACATGCATTTCCAGCCGAATACAAAAATAATCATGAAGGATACATTGATTTGATCATCAATGAAATGTTACCTGCTATTCAAAAAGAAAATTTAGCAGACTATATAGATGTTTTTTGTGAAGATGGATTTTTTAATGCAGAAGAAACAGATCGCATTTTAAAAGCAGGTGCTTTACATGGGTTAAAAGCAAAAATACACGCCAATCAATTAAATTATTCGGGTGGCATACAAGTTGGCGTTGCCAATAATGCTATTTCGGTAGATCACTTAGAATGCGTTGGTGCAGAAGAAATCGATGCATTAAAAAACAGCAATACCATTGGAACCATTTTGCCTTCGGCTGCATTCTTTTTGGGAATAGCTTATCAACCTGCAAGAAAAATGATTGATGCTAATTTAGCCATCGCTTTAGCAAGCGACTACAATCCTGGCTCCTCACCAAGCGGCAATATGCCTTTTATCATGGCTTTGGCTTGTACACAATTAAAAATGACTCCCGAAGAAGCTTTTAACGCGCTTACTTTTAATGCTGCTCATGCAATGGAACTTGCTAGCGAATTGGGAAGCATCACTATAGGAAAAAAAGCAAATTTAATTATTACTAAAGCAATCTCTTCTTTAGCATTTATACCTTATTCATTTGGATCAAACTTGATTGATCAAGTTTTAATTAATGGTAAAAAATATGAATAACAATTTTCATTATTACAAGGCAATAGAATTAGATAAATATTTTTCGGTAAGAGCCGATGAAATAAAAATTGGAGAGCAGGTGCAAACCATTGATGCAACAGATCCAATCGTTGCCATTAAAAACGCTAGTGCTAAATATATTTTAATTGGTATTCCAGAAGATATTGGTATTCGTGCAAACCTTGGAAGGCCTGGTGCTACAACCGCATGGGAACAAAGCCTATCGGCATTATTATCAATGCAGTCTAACCAATTTTTAAACGGGGAAGAAATTTTAGTATTAGGCTATTTTGATTTTGCCGAATTACTTCAGCAATCAGAAAATAAAAGTATCGACGAATTAAGAGAAATAACTGCGCAGATAGATGAAGTTGTTTACCAATTTATTCAATCCATTTATCAAAACGGAAAAGAACTAATTGTAATTGGTGGTGGACATAACAATGCATATGGTTTAATTAAAGGTATTGCAAAAGCAAGTGCCAATGCAATCAATGTCATTAATATAGACCCGCATTCGGATTATAGAAATAAAGAAGGTAGACACAGTGGAAATGGATTTAGATACGCTAAAGAAGAAGGTTATTTAAAAAACTATGCGATGTTTGGTCTTCATGAAAGCTACAGCCCAGCTAGCGTTACAGCCGAACTGTTAAACAATTCCGAAATTAGGTGCTTTACCTACGAAGAAATTAAAATTAGAAATAAATATACCATGCTTAATGCGCTTGATTCTGCCATTGAATTTATCAATGATGATTTATGTGGCATTGAAATTGACTTAGATGGCATCGAAAATATTCCAGCAAGCGCTGCAACACCTTGCGGTTGGAGTACGGCAGAAATTAGAAATATGTTGCACCATGCCTCAAGCAGATTAAGTGTTGCCTATTTACATTTAGCCGAAGGTGCAGCTGAATTAAATCCTATTGTAAATACTGTTGGAAAATTAAACGCCTATTTAATTTCAGATTTTATTAAGGCTAGGAATGCCTATACGCCAAAAAAATAATTTTTAGTTGGCGTAATGCAACTACTTAATGGCAAATCACTTTCGTTGCAATCTGATAATGATTCTATAGGTTCAAAATAACTTAAGCCTAATTTTATTGCATCTGTTTTACATTGAGCTAAAAAACGATCGTAGAAACCTTTACCATAGCCTACTCTATTGCCTTTGAGATCAAAGGCAAGTAATGGACAAATAATCATATCGATTGTTTTAGGATCTATTACTTCGCCATCAATGGGCTCTGCTATGCCTAAATTGTTTTTAGCTAATGGGGTATCTGCTTTAAAAAATACAGCATCCATTTGTCCATTTTCAAAATTAGCTTTTGGTATGACAATATTAATTTGCGGATGATTTTCTTGTATGAATTCGATAATAGGATAAGTATTGCATTCATTTTGCGCAATGATCGGCAAATATATATGAATAAATTTAAGTGCAGTTAAATCTATTTTTTTAAACTCCGTTAAAATAGCATGGTCTAGCAATTCCTTTTCATCAAAAGAAATGCTTTTTCTTTTCGCTAAATATTTTGCTCTTGCTTCCGACTTTAACATTGATTTATTTTACTCGCTCTACATAATCACCATTCCTGGTGTCTATTTTAACTTTATCCCCTTCGTTAATAAACAATGGAACCTTAATTTCGGCCCCATTAGAAACCGTTGCTGATTTAGTTACATTGGTTGCCGTATCGCCTTTAACAGCAGGTTCGGTATAAGTAACCAATAACTCTACATGGGTAGGCGCTTGGGCTGTAATAGGCTCTTCGCTTTCAAATGCAACAATTAAATTCATTCCTTCCGTAACAAATTTTGCTGAATTGCCGAATAAGAACTTAGGGATATTAAATTGTTCGAAAGTTTCATTATCCATTACGACAAAGAAATCGCCATCCTCATATAAATACTGATAATCTTTTGTTTCTACTCTACAAATTTCTACTTCTTCGTCTGTACGAAAACGATATTCAACCAACTTGCCTGTTTTTACATTTCTCATTCTCGCTTGATAAAATGCTCGCAAATTTCCGGGTGTACGGTGAATGATTTCTTCTACCGCAATTAAATTACCATTGAATCTAATAATTGATCCGTTTTTTATTTCTGACGCTTTTGCCATAATCTTTTTTTATTTCGATTTACTAAATATTATTTATGCTTATAGTCTGCGATTGATATTTGCTTATTGCAAAATGAATATTCGTGAGCTTGATTAGAGGACACAAAAATAGTTCTATTACCTAACATGGTATCTATTAAATTTAAATACCATTGCATGCCTTGCTCGTCTAAGTTGGTGGTAGGCTCATCCAGTAGAATGCAATCCACATCACTATATAAGGCTAGTGCAAGCTTTACTCTTTGTTTCATGCCAGAAGAAAAATACCTTATTTCTTTATTCGTTGCTTTGTTTAATCCAATTGAGGTGATTAAATCTTCCGCTGTATGAAAGCCTAATTTATTTTTAAATGAAAAATGGAATTTAATTAATTCCAATAAGGTCATTTCTTCTGGCAATTCTAAATAGGGAGCTGCAATGGTAATGTGTGAAAAAAAAGATTCGATGGCTATGGCAGTATTATTTTTACTGAAATGAATTTCTCCCTCATTAGGACTCAGTACTCCTGAAATTACTTGTAATAATGTTGATTTTCCGGAACCATTTGGACCAATAATGGCAACGCGGTCTGATGGATTTGATGTAAAGTCTATGCCTTTGAAAATCCAATCTCTATTGAATTTTTTACCAAGCCCACTTAATTCGATTCTCATACATTTCGACCTATGCCTTTCATAATACCCTCCTTAGAGTTTTTAACGAAAGTTAAAATTTGATCTTTAATTGGAGAAGGAAGTATTTCGGATTCGATTTGTGCTAAAGCATTCGATGTACTTAAACCTCTAACAAATAAAATTCTATAGATATCTTCTATTTGGCGAATGTCGTTTTCTGTAAATCCTCTCCTTCTTAAGCCAACAGAATTTATACCAACATAACTGATTGGTTCTCTTGCAGCTTTAGTAAAAGGAGGAACATTTTTTCTAACCAATGTGCCACCTGCAACAAAACTATGTGCGCCTATGGTTAAAAATTGTCCGACAGCAGCCATGCCTTCTAATATTGCGTAATCTTCTATGGTTACATGCCCTGCTAGGTTTACGCTGTTTGCTAAAATAATATGATCGCCTAAAATACAATCATGTGCAACATGGGCATAAGCCATAATTAAACAATTTTTTCCTACAACCGTTTTATATTTTTCTGTAGTGCCTCTGTTAATCGAAACAAATTCTCTGATAGTGGTATTGTCGCCAATCTCGGCCGTTGTATTTTCGCCGTTATATTTTAAGTCTTGTGGAATAGCAGAAATTACTGCCCCTGGAAATATTTTACAATTCTTACCAATTCTGGCTCCTTCCATGATTGTCACATTGGAGCCTATCCAAGTGCCATCACCAATGGTTACATTTTTTTGAATCGAAACAAATGGATCGATGGTCACATTTTCGCCAATAATTGCTTCAAGGTGAATATAGGTAAGGGATTGATTCATGTTGCTAATTTAACTTCTTCTTACTATTTGTGCCATTAATTCTGCTTCCATTACAATTTTATCTCCAACAAATGCAATTCCTTTCATTTGACAAATTCCCCTACGAATAGGAGCCGTTAAATCACATCTGAAAAGAATAGTATCTCCTGGTACAACTTTATCTTTGAATCTTGCATTTTCAATTTTCATAAAGTAAGTCCAATAATTTTCTGGATCAGGAACAGTATTTAAAACTAAAATTCCGCCTGTTTGCGCCATTGCTTCAACTTGTAAAACGCCCGGCATTACTGGGTTTCCAGGAAAGTGTCCATTAAAGAACTCTTCGTTCATGGTTACATTTTTTACACCCACCACATGCTTAGAAGACAATTCAATAATTTTGTCGATTAATAAAAATGGTTGACGGTGTGGTAAAATATTCATGATACCTATCGTGTCATAAATTGGTGGCACACTAGGATTATAAATTGGAATATTTTTTTTCGCTTTATCTTTTTTAATTAATGCTTTGATTTTTTTAGCAAATGCAACATTGGCTGCATGTCCAGGTCTTGCGGCCATCACATGCCCTTTTAATGGCATTCCAATTAAAGCTAAATCGCCAATTACATCTAATAATTTATGTCGAGCAGGTTCGTTTTGATGACGCAACTCTACATTATTTAAAATACCTTCTCTGGCAACTGCAATTTTATCTCTGTTAAATAATTTAGCAAGGTGATCTAATTCTTCCTCGCTTACCACTTTGTCAACTACAACAATTGCATTGTTTAAATCTCCGCCTTTAATTAAATTATTTTTTAAAAGCATTTCTAATTCGTGCAAGAAACAAAATGTTCTGCAAGAAGCAATTTCTTTTTTAAATTGTGAAATACCCGACAAACCCGCATGCTGACTGCCTAATACAGGTGAGTTATAATCTACCATTACCGTAATGCGATAGTCATCGATGTATGGCATCGCTACCATTTCTACTTGACGATCAGATTCTGAATAAGTGATATTGGAAGGAATTACAAAATATTCTCTATCTGCATCCTGAATTTCGAAACCAACTTTTTCTAACTCTTCTATAAAAATAATAGAGCTGCCATCCATAATAGGAGTTTCGGGCGCATCGATTTCAATTAAAATATTGTCGAGCTCTAAACCGGCTAATGCAGCCAAGGTGTGCTCTACAGTAGAAACACTTGCTCCGTTTTGTGTAATTGTAGTTCCTCTAGAAGTATCCGTTACATTATCTACATCGGCATCAATAATTGGAGAACCTGGTAAATCGATGCGTTGAAATTTAAACCCATGATTTTCTGGCGCAGGCTTAAAAGTCATGGTCACTTCTTTACCTGTATGTAAACCAACTCCTTTTACAGTTACAGGAGCTTTAATGGTAGTTTGTTTTAGATTCATTAGCAAGGATTATTCCCGCAAATGTATCTAGAAACTGCCTTTATACAAAATGTTTGAACGATTAAATTATGAACCCTTTTGCTTGAGTTGCTGTTCTAGCTCCTCAATGCGTTTTTCGAGCTCTGGAAGCCTGCGATAAACCGCTTGATTTTTCAAAGAATCACGGAAAAGAGCTAGTGGAGAGCCTCCCCATTGCTTGTTTTCGAGCGTTACGGTTTTGGTTATACCCGATTGAGCCGCTATTTGAGAGCCTTTAGCAACATGAATATGGCCTGCAACACCAACCTGACCTCCCAATACCACATTTTCGGCAATATGCGTACTGCCTGAAATACCCGTTTGAGAAGCGATTACTGTGTTTTTACCAATTTCTACATTATGTGCTATTTGAATTAAGTTATCGAGCTTTACACCAGCTCGAATAATGGTAGAACCCATGGTTGCACGATCGATACTGGTATTGGAACCAATTTCAACTAGATCTTCAATAATTACATTTCCAATTTGAGCAATCTTTTGATAAGTGCCATCGGCTTGCGGTGCAAAACCAAAACCATCACTACCAATTACCGCTCCAGCATGAATTATTACTCCCTTTCCAATAACACAGTCTGAATATATTTTAACTCCTGCAAAAAGAGTAGTATCATCTGCAATAGTTACATTATCTCCAACAAAAACTTGCGGATATAATTTTACATTATTTCCAATCGTTACATTATTTCCAATGTATGCAAAGGCGCCAACATAGCAATTAGCGCCGATTGTAGCCGATTCACTAATAAAACTTGGTTGTTCGATTCCTGATTTATGTAATTTGATGGTATTATATTTATCAAGCAAAACTGAGAAAGCAGTGTACGCATTGTCTACTTTTATAAGTGTAGCCTTAACTGTTTTTTCTAACTTTAAAGATTTATTTACGATTACTATTGATGCTTGCGTATCATAAAGAAAATGTTCGTATTTAGGATTAGAAAGAAAAGATAGGGTTCCCTTTTCTCCTTCCTCGATTTTAGACAACGCATTAACCACCTCGGCTGGATTTCCATCCAACTCGCCTTGAAGCATTAAACAAATTTCTTGAGCGGTAAATTGCATGATACAAAGTTAAAATTATCCATTAAAGTTACAAATCTGAATAGCAGGAATATTATTTAGGATAACAAATAAAATATTTTTCAACTGTTTTACTCAAAGCAGATAAATTTAAATTATCTGAGGCATCTGCAATATCAATTAGACCTTTAGATTTTGTTAAGATATTTATTTTACCCACCTCCATGTTGTAGGCATTGTTGGTAATCTTTCCCGAAAAAACAAAATAATCTAGCTCTTCAGATGTAAGTGGAAACGAAATAGTTAATTTGTCTTTATGCGCTTGAATGCTTTTTGGCGTAAATGCTTCGTTTTGCATTTCGATCGTAAATAATTTTCGGTCGATTAATAATTTACACAGTTTAGCTAAAATGGGGTCTTCGTGTTCGGCCCAAACTTTAATAGCAGAAAACAAATCACTATCATCTAATTTCATAAATGCGTCGAGGTATAACTCGTTTTCATAAAATGCTTCGGTACTGATTTTGTTTGCTAATAGAAGATTAAACGAAGGGCTTGCAAATAGCGGAACGCCTTTGTTTGCAATAGCTTTAGCACGTTGAAATATTTTAACCAATAATTGTTCTGCTGCTAAAACCGTTTTATGTAGATACACTTGCCAATACATTAATCTACGAGAAATCAAAAATTTCTCGATAGAATAAATTCCTTTTTCTTCAACAACCAACTCATCATTTACAACCTG
>CANNIS010000037.1 GCA_947505035.1 Sphingobacteriales bacterium | reverse complement strand
TTCAGGAATGAATTTGATGCTCTTGAAAAACTTAGTTGCCAATACCTTATTAGTTGTATTTTTTTAGTTCAGCTATTATATTTTAATCCCGCTCTTCTACGCAAAAAAATACCCGCGATTTATTTTATACTTTTTAATTAGTGGATTACTTACCCTAGTACCCCCCTTATTGATTGAAACAAGTATTCAAAAGCCGCAGCGGCACATGAACCGCGTAGACAAAGACTTATTTAGAAACGACCACGAGAGACCACAATTTGAACCACATGACCGAGCAGGAAGACCAGGTGGCCCCAAAAAACATGGTGTCAGACATTTAGAAGATGACTTGTTTTTATTTATTTCTGTTTTTATTATCTCTATAGCCTTAAATTTACAAGCTAGGATTAAGCAAAGCGAAAAAGAAAAATTAGCCGCCGAACTTGCCTATTTAAAATCGCAAATTAATCCACATTTTTTATTCAATACCTTGAATAATATTTATTCATTAGCTCTGAAAAAATCGGATGATACTGCAAATGCAATTGTAAAATTATCTGGCATGATGCGCTATAATATTACAGATGCGCAATCCGAATTTATTGAAATTGAAAAAGAAATAGATTATATCAGTAGTTATATTGAATTACAAAAAATTCGAATTGGAGAAACAGCAAAAGTAAATTTTACTATAAACGGAATAGCACATAAGCATCAAATTGCACCATTGTTATTAATTTCTTTTATAGAAAATGCATTTAAATATGGTGTGAACCCAGAGATTGAATCAAATATTCAAATAGCAATTGACATTACATACAATACCATTGAACTAAAGGTGTCTAATAAAATTGTGCCTGTTAGTATTGTAGGCAATACTAAAACCGGTACAGGTATTACAAATGTGATAAGAAGGCTCGATTTATTATATAGTGGTAAATACCAACTTCAAATTTCGCATACCGAAACAGACTATACCATAACGCTACTAATTACTATAAAATGATCAAAGCAATTGCCATAGATGATGAACCTTTAGCGCTAGAACTCATTAGTCGTTTTTGTAGTAACCATACTGATATTCAATTAGAAAAAACCTTTACAAAACCAAGCGTCGCAATAGCTTACTTGCAAAAATTTCCTGTCGATTTAGTTTTCTTAGACATACAAATGCCCTCTATTACTGGATTGGAGCTGAGTAAAAATTTACCAGAAAATGTAAGAGTTATTTTCACAACAGCTTATAGCGAGTACGCCATAGATGCATATGAACTAAACGCTATTGACTATTTACTAAAACCATTTGAAGAAAGTAGATTTATAAAAGCAGTTGACAAAGCAGTAGCTTATTTTCGTTTAAAAAATCAAAACGAGAATCCCGCTGATAATTATTTATTTATACGCGCAGATTACAAATTGATTAAAATTCCATTAGCTGAAATCCTTTACATTGAAGGACTTGGAGATTATTTGAAAGTTCATTATGGTGATAACAAATTAGTTGTTGCTCGGATGACTATGAAAAATATTTTAGCCAAACTAACACCAAATGAATTCTTAAGGGTACACCGTTCTTTTATTGTGCCATTTAGTAAAATTGAAACCGTACGCAATAAAACGATTCACATTAAAGAGCAAGAGATCCCAATTGGCACAAGCTACGAAAACGAATTTTTTGAAAAATTTAAAGCTTAATACTTTGCGACAATGGGCATTCTTCTGCCCATTCCAAATGCTTTAGGAGAAACCCTTAAAATTGGTGGTGTTTGATAGCGTTTATATTCACTTCGATTAACCAACATCAGCACGCGCAACACCAGTTTTTCATCAAAGCCCTTAGCTATTATTTCGGCTGCACCCAATTGCTTTTCTATATATAAAAATAATACTTGATCGAGTAAATCATAATCTGGTAAAGAATCTGAATCTTTTTGATCGTGTCTTAACTCTGCACTTGGCGCTTTATTAATGGTATTCCAAGGTATAATTTCTGTATCTCTATTGAGCCATTTAGCCAATTCAAAAACTTGTGTTTTATATACATCGCCAATCACCGAAATACCGCCACTCATATCGCCATAAAGGGTTCCATAGCCAACGGCTGCTTCGCTTTTATTAGAAGTATTTAATAATATATGTCCTAATTTATTGGATACCGCCATTAACAAAAGCCCACGAACGCGTGCTTGTAAATTTTCTTCTGTTAAATCTGCAGGCATGCCTTTAAATAAATTAGCTAATGTAGATTCGGCTTCTTTAACAGTTGATTCAATATTTATTTGGGTATGTTCAATACCTAAATGTTTTACCAATGCCATCGCATCTGTTATAGAATGATCGGATGAATAAGCCGATGGTAACAATACCGCCAATACATTTTGAGGGCCTAATGCTTTTGCCGCTAATGCGCAAACTACAGCAGAATCAATACCTCCAGACAAACCTAAAACTGCTTTTGAAAAATTAGACTTTTGAAAATAATCACGAATGCCCAGTAACAGTGCTTGCTCAATTTTTTCAATGGCTGTATGAGTCGATGGAATCATCACTTTATTTTCCAAAAGCAATTGATCCAAATTCTCAATTGTTAACATAGATTCTTGAAAATATTTTGCTTCAGCTACCAATTCTCCACTTGCATTTAAAACCATTGAACCGCCATCAAAAATAATTTCTGTTTGCGCACCCACATGATTTACATAAATTAATGGCAGCTGGTATTTGATACAGTTTGCTTGCAACATTTTTTTGCGCTTTTGCTTTTGATCATAATCAAAAGGCGATGCGGCTATGTTGATGATCATTGTTGGTTTTTCTTGCATGAGCAAGTCCATAGGCGCATGATCGTATAATGGCGATTCGCTTACATTCCACAAATCTTCGCAAATTGTTAAAGCAATTTTTTGTCCTGCAACACTAACGCATTGCACATTTTTTGCAGGTTCAAAATAACGGTATTCGTCGAACACATCGTAAGTTGGCAATAGTGATTTATGAACTATTGATTGAATAGCCGCATTTGTTAAAACATATGCCGAATTAAATAATGGCTTACCAGCAGCATTTGGATTACGACTTGGCGCGCCAATAATACAAGTAATGCCTTGACAATATGCTGCAATTTGATTGATATAAAAATCAATTTGCTTAATAAAATAGTCGTAATTTAAAAAGTCGCGAGGAGGATAACCACATATTGCGAGTTCTGGGAAAATAATTAAATCTGCCGTCTGTAATTTTGCCTGATTAATCTCTTGCTTAATTTTCTGGAAATTTTCTTCAAAATTGCCAACAGTTACATTAATTTGAGCGAGTATTATTTTCATTTTTTATTGAATAAATCTATCAATCATCTTGAAAAATGACTAAAGTTTTTAACTTTACTATTTCTATCAATTGATATCAATAATGCTAACACAAAGGAAACAAAATATTCTGATTTTATTGCTATGCTCGATGCTGATTTTAGGCAGTTCTTGCAAAGAAAATAAGCAGCGTAAGTCGTTGTCAAGCCAAGTAACGCCAAAGCCTATAGTAATAGACCGCTTTGAGCAAGCTGTTTTTGAAATTGATCAAAAAAACCTGAGTCAAGCTAAAAGTGCCATGGCGAAAAAATATGGCTCCTTTTATGATATCTATTTTGGTAGAATTATGAATTTTGGTGATCCGAAAAACCCAAATTTTGATTTCATTTTAAAAGATTTCATTAACCATCCGGATTTAAAAAATTTATACCAAGATGTAAAAAAAACATATCCTGATACCCAAAAAATAAGTGAAGACTTGGCGCCTTTAATTGCAAACTATCATACACTTTACCCAAATGATAGTACCCTAAAAGTAGTCACTTTTATTTCGGGTTTTAATAATGCAATTGTTACTACACCCAATTATATAGGAATTGGACTCGATATGTTTATGGGAAAAAATTATCGATTTTATGCTTCGGTAGATTTTCCAGCATATATTACTAATAGACTAAGCAAAGAATATATTTCACCCGCAATTGCTAAAGCGTTATTGAATACCAAACTGCCTGAAGCTGTTCAAACAAGCACCTTACTTTCTGAAATGATTCAAGAAGGGAAAATATTATACGGGATTGATCTTTTGTTGCCAGAGGTCGAAGACTCACTAAAAATAGGGTATACAGCCGAACAAGTAGATTGGTGCAAAGCGAACGAAGGCAATATTTATAAATTATTTATAGAAGATAATTTACTTTTTTCTGCAGAACAAAAAAAATATGCTAAATATTTAGAAGAGGCGCCATTTACAGCAGGATTAGCAAATAATTCGGCACCAAGAATTGGTATTTGGTGCGGATGGCAAATTGTTAAAAATTATATGAACAATAATCCTTCCATCAGTTTTGATGAATTATGGAAAGAAAAAGACGCACAGAAAATTTTAAAACTAGCAACATATAAACCAAAAAATATCTAAATACAGCTTATGAAAAATGCCTTGTTCACTTTTTCAGCTATTATTTTATTGAATGGCTGCAAAATGAACGACTCAAAAATTACTGAGCAGCTAATGCATTTGCACCACTCACAATTTCTAAAATTTCGTTGGTAATAGAGGCTTGTCTTGCTTGGTTGTAAGACAAACGCAATGCTTTCAATAATTCTCCAGCATTTTCTGTTGCTTTATCCATTGCGGTCATACGCGCGCCATGTTCTGATGCATGTGAATCTAACATTGCTTTATACAATTGAATTTTAACCGAACTTGGGATTAAACCTAATACGATTTCTTCTTGCGAAGGCTCTAATAAATAATCTGCGTTGTTTTGATTAGCACTTTGATTAACCGAAGGCACCACTGGTAATAATTGCTCGGTTGTTAAAATTTGCATGCCTGCATTTTTAAATTGGTTATACACCACTTCTACCCTATCCCATTTACCAGCAACAAAACCGCTCATCACTTCTTCTGCAATTTTATTTGCTTCATCGAAATTTAAATGATTGAACACTTCGTTATTATTTCCAATCACATTAAATTTATTTCTAGTGAAATAATCTTGCGCTTTTTTACCAATTGCGATAATCTGTAAATTGCCATCGCGTTTTTGTGCATCGTATTTATTTGCAACCAATAGGTTAGCCGCCTTAATTACATTCGCATTGAAAGCGCCAGCCAATCCACGGTTGGAAGTCACTACCACTAACAATACATTTTTTATTTCACGTTGTTGTGTGTATGGACTTTCGTTCCCTTCTAAACTTGCCGTTAAATTTGCAAGAATATCTTTTAATTTATTTGCATAAGGTCGCATTTGAACGATGGCATCTGTTGCTCTTTTTAATTTTGCAGCAGAAACCATTTTCATTGCTTTGGTAATCTGTTGTGTAGAGTTTACCGAAGCTATTCTAATACGTACCTCTTTTAAATTTGCCATATGCTATTTGAACAAGCTTTATTTAAATTAGTATTTACTTGATAATTCTGATGCTACTTTTTCTAAAACCGAAGTAATTGAATCATCAATTTTTCCAGCTTTGATTGCATCTAATGTATCGCGGTGACGAATCTCTAATTGATTTAAAAATTCTGATTCAAAAGCTCTCACTTTATCAACTGGAACATTTCTCATTAAACCTTTGGTACCACAATATATAATAGCAACTTGTTTCTCAACAGCTACTGGAGAATATTGTCCTTGTTTCAAGATCTCTACGTTTCTTGCACCTTTCTCTAAAATAAATTTAGTAACGGCATCTAAGTCCGAACCAAATTTTGAGAAGGCTTCTAATTCGCGGTATTGCGCTTGATCACCTTTTAAAGTACCCGCTACTTTCTTCATTGATTTAATTTGCGCCGAACCTCCCACACGAGATACCGAAATACCTACGTTAATTGCTGGACGAATACCTGCGTTAAATAAATTCGACTCTAAGAAAATCTGACCATCTGTAATAGAAATTACGTTGGTTGGAATATAAGCAGAAACGTCACCAGCTTGTGTTTCAATAATTGGCAATGCCGTTAATGAACCACCACCTTTTACTAAGTGACGAATTGATTCTGGTAAATCATTCATTGATTGTGCTACCGAATCGGTTGCGTTAATTTTAGCCGCACGCTCTAGTAAACGAGAGTGAAGATAAAATACGTCACCTGGATATGCCTCACGTCCTGGTGGACGACGCAATAACAATGACACCTCACGGTATGCTACCGCTTGTTTAGATAAATCATCATAAACAATTAATGCTGGACGACCTGTATCACGGAAAAATTCTCCGATAGCAGCGCCTGCAAATGGTGCGAAGAATTGCATTGGTGCAGGATCTGCAGCAGATGCGGCAACAATAATGGTATAAGCCATTGCGCCTTTTTCTTCTAAAGTACGAACGATGTTTGCAACGGTAGAATTTTTCTGACCGATAGCAACATATATACAGATAACGGCTTCGCCTCTATCGTAAAATTCTTTTTGATTAATGATAGTGTCAATCGCAACAGTTGTTTTACCTGTTTGACGGTCACCAATAATTAATTCACGTTGTCCACGACCGATTGGGATCATCGCATCGATTGCTTTCAAACCAGTTTGTAATGGTTCGTTTACCGGCTGACGATAAATTACGCCTGGC
Source organism: Sphingobacteriales bacterium (assembly GCA_947505035.1). Classification (GTDB taxonomy): domain Bacteria; phylum Bacteroidota; class Bacteroidia; order Sphingobacteriales; family Sphingobacteriaceae; genus CAIKLP01. Next base: position 9,689 of record CANNIS010000037.1, on the reverse strand, counting down.
GCTTTACGCTCAATTGGCATGTCGTATACATCGCCAGCAATTGGACCTTTACCATCAATTGGTAAACCTAAAGTATTTACTACACGACCCAACATTCCATCACCTACTTTAATTGAGGCAATTTTAGTTGTTCTTTTAATCGTATCACCTTCTTTGATAGAATCAGAACTTCCCAACAATACCACACCCACATTGTCTTCTTCTAAGTTTAACACGATACCTTGCAAACCTTTATCGAATTCTACTAACTCTCCTGATTGAACTTTAGTTAATCCGTAAACACGCGCAATACCGTCACCCACTTGGAGTACTGTACCTACTTCTTCTAATTCCGCTGCTGATTTAAAGCCCGCCAATTGTTGTCTTAAAATTGCCGATACTTCATCTGGTCTTACATCTACCATATCTTGTTTTATTTATTTTTCGATTAAAAAATTTTTATAATTATTATGAATTAAATTCTTTTTTCAATAACACTAAGCTCTTGGCAATACTGGTATCAAATTGTTTATCGCCAACGGTTAATACAAACCCTCCAATTAAATCTGCGTCCACTTTTTTAACTAATATCACTTGCTTACCGGTTGCCGCAACAACTGCTTCAATCATTTTTGTTTCTGCATCTGCCGTTAAAGCCGTTGCCGAAACTACTGTTGCGGTAATGATGCCTTTATTTTCGTTGTATTGTCTGATAAATTCTTTTCCTGTTTCGTATAATACTCCCGCTCTGCTTTTAGAAACCATGATGTTAAAAAAAGATTGGGTGGCTGCGTTTACTTTAGAAGCAAAAATATCTTTCAAAATTCCTGCTTTTTTATCTTGTGGTACAATTGGATTTTTCAAAACAGCTTGTAATTCCGAACTACCTTTTAAAGTATCCGTAAATAAATTCATATCTGCTTTGATTGCCTCTAACTCATTGCGTTCAATGGCTAAATCAATTAATGCTTTCGCGTACCTAGAAGCTACTCTTATTTCTGACATTTTATTTAGACTATTTTTGGAATGCTATTAAAGCACACCATAAAATTGATTTAACTTAATTTTACTTCTTTTAATAAATCTGCAACCAATGCTTCTTGTTTAGCTTTATCGGCTAATTGATTACGCAATACTTTTTCTGCAATTTCGATAGACAAATTTGCAACTTGCGATTTTACTTCGGCAAGCGCTGCTATTTTTTGATTATCGATTTCCACTTTTGCTTTAGCAATCATTTTATTTGCTTCTGTTTGCGCAATGCCTTTAGCATCTGCCACCAAGTTATCTCTTAATTGCTTTGCTTCTTTTAAAATAGTATCGCGCTCTGCTCTTGCAACTTTTAATAATTGCTCACTTTCGTTGTTTAATCTTGTTAATTCTTCTTTTGCTTTTTCTGCAGAAGACAAAGCGTCTTCGATAGATTGCTCACGCTCTGCAAGTGCTTGCATGATTGGTTTCCAAGCAAATTTGCCTAAAACAAAAATCAATATGAAGAATGCTATCGTTGTCCAAAAAACTAATCCAATACTTGGGGTTACTAATTCCATTTTTTTATGCTGATTTAAAATCGTTAATGTTTAAAATAAAGAGAGTCTGTAACCAATCGTTACAGACTTCTTTACAACGGATCAACCGTTTCCTAATAATGCAATTACTTCTGCGAATAATGCAACCGCTTCTACGAATGCCGCAGCGATTAACATTGTTGCTTGGATCTTTGATGCAGCTTCTGGTTGTCTTGCGATACCTTCTAATGCAGATCCTCCAATTCTTCCGATACCGATTCCTGCTCCAATAGCAGCTAAACCGGCACCAATTGCAGCGATACTTCCTGTCATGATGATTTGATTTTATATTTGGTTAAACAATAATTCTAATTAATGGTGCTCTTCTGCATGTGGTTCTTCTAATGCCATACCGATAAATAGCGCCGCCAACATGGTAAAAATATATGCTTGTAAAAATGCAACTAATAATTCAATTACATTGATAAACACGGTAAATGGAACTGCAACTATTGCAATAACTAAAGATTTAAAAATAAATATCAAAGAGATTAAACTCAATACTAAAATGTGTCCTGCAGTAATGTTTGCAAACAAACGAATCATTAAAGCAACTGGCTTGGTAAACATTCCAAAAATTTCTACCGGTATTAATAATGGATATAACCACCAAGGCACGTGAGGTGCAAAAATATGACTCCAGTAAACTTTACCACCATTTACTGTAATGATGATAAAAGTAATTAATGCCAATACCATGGTAAATGCAATATTTCCTGAAACATTCGCTCCTCCTGGAAAGAAAGGAATTAAACCCATCATGTTATTGATCCAAATAAAGAAGAAAACAGTTAACAAGAAGGGCATGAACTTGGCGTATTTCTTACCTAAGTTGGGCTTAGCTACATCATCTCTAACAAATAAGATGATTGGTTCTATCATAGACTGAAAACCTTTAGGTGCTTTACCAACCCTATTTTTATACGCTTTTGCTACGCTTAAGAAGATGAACAACAATAAAGTAACTGATATTAATAAAGAGCAAACGTTTTTAGTAATAGAAATGTCGATGATTGTTTTAGTTGCTGCTTCGTCTATTTCGTTTTCGGTATTTAAAACAACAATTTTATTCTCTTCAATTTTGTAAGTATAATTTGCAGTGGTATAGGCTTGCTCTCCATGATGAAAATGACTCGATGAAAATACTTCTAAGCCTTTTGGTGTATATAAAATGATAGGCAATGGCAAAGAAGTATGACCCCATAAATGCCAATCGTGCGAATCTGTAATATGTTCTAATATTAATTCCGAAGGGTTGAATTTTTCTTCTTTGGCGTTTTCGTGCGAAGTTGCTGCTGAATTTTCAGCGACAACCGCTGAAGTATCTCGCACTTCAGCAATTGCATCGGCATGTTCCGAATCTGCTTTTTTTACAGGCTCATTGGCAAATGAAATTGCCGAGTTAAGGCTTAAAACAGCAAATACAAGGATAAGTTTATTTAGATTCGGTTTAAAAAGGCCTATTATGCACATTTAGATTGAGTTTTTATCGTATTTTTTGAGCGTGCAAGTTATACAATAAGGAATAAATTTCAAAGGCAGAATAGATAAAATATAAAATAAAGAAATTACTTACAAATTGCAGCTTGTCCACCTTATGCGAATAAACATATATTAAGGCGAAAACCATGGTTAATAATAACTTGGCTGCTATTCCAACCATGATAAAAATAATGGCATTTTCGCCACCTTTTTTGATGCCAGCCATGGATATTTGAAAAGCAGCATAGGTTATGCTTGCCAAAAAAGCTAAAAAGAGGTAAATATCTGCAGAAATTAAGCTGCTGGTGCTCAGATTATTTCTCATCACGTAAATGGAACTGAAAATAATAGCGCTGATAATTGTAAATACCGGTGAAAATGGGAAAAGCTTATTTTTTGTCATGGTTATTTCTTCTAACTTGTTTTACTAACAAGTACAAACCTGCAGTAATGCCTACAATAACCATTAATGCTGTAAAAATAGGTGTTTGTGTATTATAATGATGGTCTATTTTTTGGCCTAGGTAGGCGAATAGCCCTATACTGGCTAAAAGTTGAAATGCGATACTGGAATATTGGGCATAAGGATTATTGTCCATCTTCTTCTCTTGGCAAAGTTGGTAATACGCCCATATGACAATGGCCAGTAAATACAGCGCCCGCTTCTACAATCAATTTATTGGTGATTAAATTGCCTTCTACTTTGGCGGTAGATTTCAAAAATAAAGTATCGTTAACGGTAATATTGCCTTTAACTATTCCACTGATGTCGGCACTGGTGCCATTGATATTGCCTATGACAATGCCCGTTCCACCCATCACTACTTTTGCTTTAGCATCAACATGGCCAGTTATTTCACCATCTATACGAATATCTCCTTTGCAGGTAATATCGCCTGTAATACAAGTTCCCACCCCAATTAAATTGATGGAGCCGCTTTGAACGTTTTCTGTGGTGGTGATATGTTCTTTTTTTGTAAACATCTGCTTAAAAATGAATGTAATTGATAGGGTTAACCGCATTCCCTCTATACCATAACTCAAAATGTAAATGCGGACCATTTGATAGCTCGCCAGTTGAACCTACAATGGCTACTGGCTCACCAACTCTTACAAAGTTACCAACTTTTTTCAAAAGCACCGCGTTGTGCTTATAGATAGAAACCAAATCGTTACTATGTTGGATAGCAATTACATAACCATTTTCTGTGGTCCAAGCGCCAAATACAACCGTTCCTTCTAAAGCCGCTTTAATGGTTTCCCCTTTGGCAGTGGCAATATCAATCCCAAAATGGTTATTACGGGTATTGAATTTTTCTTTGACACTTCCCTTCACAGGCGTAAAAAAAGCATAACCTGCAATGCCTGAAACCTTTTTAGGAGCATCTGCAGCGGCAATGCCATATTGATTCTGGTCTTCAATCATCATCCTTAACATAGAATCTTCGGCAGGTTTTGCGCCAATTCTAAAATTAGTGTCTATTAATTGCGGTTTGCTATGAATATTTAAGGTATCGTTACTGCCAGCCTTACCATTAATGACTTGCTTGATATTGTCGATGTATTGATCGTTTGAAACCAGTAAATCTTCTAGAGAGTCTACTTTTAAAGACATTTGAGCAATATCTCTGCGCAGCGATACATCTGCATAGCCAGGAATATATTCTTTTAAAGGTGTAAAAATTAAAATAGAAGTTACCAAGGTAATGAGCATGACCAAAAGCAAACTCGATACGATGAACACATTTAAACGATTAAGTGTAAAGGCTGCTTTTTCTTCGAATGTATCGTCATTCAAGAATACAATCTTGTAATTAACTTTTAATCGTGCTAATAAGGATTTCTTCTTTTGTACCATTATTATTGCAAATTAAACCAATTTTCTTGAAAAGGACCTCTTTTTCATTATCGATTAAAAAACAATAATAATTGAGGAAATAAAATAAATTTGTAAACCGTTAGTATAGCTAACCTAGCAAAAGATTGAAAAAAAATAATCCGCTATATCGAATACTTCTTATTACGCTCTTTTTAGGGAGTTTTACTGCTTGCAAAACCAGCAAGAAACAATCGCTTATTCAAAAAGCCTACCACAATATTACTGCCCATTATAATGGGTATTTTAATGCCAAACTAAAAATCGACCAAGCAGCTGCGCAAAGCGAACTCAGCATTAAAGATGAATACGATCAATTATTACCGATTTACAAAAAAGCAGTGGCAGCAAGTACTGGCGAGAATACTAAAGGATCTAAAGCTGGAAATCAACCATTAGACGAAGCCATTAAAAAAGCCTCTTTTGTTATTCAAAGGCACGAAAAAAGTAATTGGACCGACGATTGTTATTTCGAAATAGGTAGGGCTAACTATTATAAAAAAGATTATTTCGGTGCGATTGAATCGTTCCAATATGTTGCTGGCAAATACAAAAATACATTTACTGGAAACAAATCATATATCTGGCTCATCAATTGTTATGTGGAATTAAATAAATTTCAACAGGCCGAATCGGTTATTAATATTGCTTTAGGAAGCGAAACTTTTCCTAAAAAATTGTTACCCGATTTATTTACCAGCATTGCAAATTATCATTTTGTTAAAAAGAATTATGAAAAAACAATTGAGTATTTAGAAAAAACGATTCCGCTAGAAAGAAAGAAAAGTAATCAAGCAAGGTATACTTATTTGACAGCTCAGCTATACGAAAAAATAAACGAGACAGGTAAAGCAGCCATTGCCTATCAAAAGGTGTTGAAGTATAACCCTAACTACGATATGGCTTTTAATGCCCGGATCAACTCTGCTCGCCTATTTGAATCAAAAAGCAATGCTTCAAAAAAAGAAATTGAACGCAGTCTGAATAAGATGCTGAAAGATGAGAAGAATAAAGAATTCAAGGATCAAATATATTACTCGTTAGCCAATATTTACGAAAATCAAAACAATATTCCGAAAGCTATTACATATTATAAATTGTCTTCTGCTACAAGCGTTACCAATACGGCACAAAAAGGACTTTCTTTTTATAAAATTGCCAGTATTTATTTTGAAGATAAGCGGTATCAATTAGCACAAATTTTTTACGACAGTGCAGGAACATTTTTAGCAAAGTTGCATCCAGATTACGATTTGGTACAAAATAGAAAAAACAGTTTAAACAAACTAGTCGAAAATTTAACTATAATCGAACTAGAAGATAGCTTACAAAAAGTAGCGAAGCTTTCGGAAATAGACCGAAATAAATTACTGGACCGAACGGTTAAAAAAGCACTCGAACAAAAAGAAAAAGAAGAGGCTGCACTCACTAAACTAAAAGAATCATTTAATAACAAGCCTATATTAGAAAACGAAGGCTTTACCGCTAACAAAACAAGCACAACTTGGTATTTTTATAATACCTCATCGCTAAGTATGGGTTATTCGGAATTCATGAAACGCTATGGCCGTAGAACACTCGAAGATAATTGGAGAAGGGCTAATAAAGAAAGCTATACAACCTTAAACATGACAAGTGCAGAAGAAACCACTACAGAAGAAGGGAATACCGACGAGGGGATAAAAAACAAAGACGAAAGTGCTGTATTAAGAAAAAAATATTTAGCCAATATACCTTTAAGCCCATTGCAGCTCCAAAATTCTGATGCAAAAATTGCAACAGCCCTATACAATGTTGGTCAATTTTATAGAGAAGATATAATTGACCACAAAGCCGCCATTAAATATTATGAAAATTTATTAAAGCGTTTTCCGGAAAATAAATTCAAAGTGGAAAGCTATTTTCATTTATATAGAATGTATAATGCCATTCCAAACAAAACAGCGGCCGAAAATTATAAGCAAAAAATACTAACGGAATACCCGCATTCTTTATTTGCCAAAGTAATTGCAGATCCAAAATTTGTATCGGATACAGAGGAAAAAAATAAAAAGGCCATGCGCTTTTACGATAGTGTTTATACTTATTACTTAGCAGCAAATTATGCGCTAGTAATGGATAAGAAAGCCTATGTTGATAGTACTTATTTTAATACGAGCATAGGGCCCAAATACGCTTATTTATATGCACTTTGCAAGGCAAAAACAAATAATATGGATGCCTTTGAATTTGCGTTAAACGATTTAATTAAAAACTACCCTTCGGCAGAAACCGCAAACATAGCTAGAGAAACTTTACAAAAAATAAGCCAAATCAAAAATCCAAAATCGCTAGAGGTAAAAAGTAACGAGCCTTCTCCTTATAGCTTAGAAACTAGAGGTACATTTTTGGCCATTATTTCTACAGATGACAAATCTATTTTAAAAGAAACTAAAATTCAAACGAGTAAATTTAATAGTTTTCAATTTTCTTTATTAAACCTCAGCGTGAACTCAGAATTAATTGGAGACAACATCCAATTAGTTACCATCAGTAGTTTTACGGAAATTAATAAGGCAAAAGAATACCTCATCAGTTTAAATAAACAAGCGTCTGATGTGATTAAATTATCTAAAGGCAATTATCAATTGAGTATAATTTCTGAAAAAAATTATAAAATATTACAAGCAAAAAAAGATATCAAACAATACTTGCAATTTTACGAAAGTAATATAGAAAACAATGAGTAACCCTTCAAACCTAAGCCAAGAAGACATTAGCCACTACACCAAACTATTTTGGAAAGTTATTATATACGGCATTTTAACATTTGTGCTTTTAATTTCAAGCATAGGCTTTGGGCTATTTGGCGAATTACCTTCCTTTAGAGATTTAGAAAATCCAAAAAGTAATTTAGCTACGGAAGTAATTTCTTCTGATGGAAATATACTAGGCACTTACTTTATTCAAAACAGGTCAAATGCGAAATACAAAGACCTTTCACCTAATTTAGTGAATGCCTTAATAGCTACCGAAGATGTAAGATTTTACAAACATTCTGGAGTAGATTTGAAAGGAACCTTTGCCATTATATTTTATAGTGCCATTGGTAAAAAAAGGGGCTCAAGTACTATTACCCAACAATTAGCTAAAAATTTATTTCCTCGAAAAAAACAAAATATTTTTAATATCGGGATTATTAAATTAAAGGAATGGCTTACTGCTGTTAAGATTGAGCGGAATTATACCAAAGAAGAAATCATCACCATGTATTTTAATACGGTAGATTTTGGTAGTAATTCTTATGGCATTAAAGCGGCAGCAAAAACTTATTTCAGTAAAACGCCCATTAAATTAAGCATAGACGAATCTGCTTTATTGGTAGGCATCTTAAAAGGAACTACTGTTTTTTCTCCGATAAAAAATCCGGAACGAGCGATCAAAAGAAGAAATGTGGTTTTAGAACAAATGGAAAAATATGGTTTCATTTCTGAAGCACAATTAACAGAAAATACCAGCAAAGAATTAAACCTGCAATTTCAAAGCCCCGATCATAACCAAGGCTCCGCAACTTATTTTAGAGAATATGTTAGACAAGAAGTAACTGCATGGTGTAAAGAGAATAAAAAAGCAGATGGCGAAACTTACGATATTTACAGAGATGGTTTAAAAATTTATACTACTATCGACTCTAGGATGCAAGCCTACGCTGAAGCAGCGGTGAAAGAACACTTAACTTATTTGCAAGCAGAATTTTACAAACATTGGAAAGGCAAAACTCCTTGGGGAGAAAATACCGATATCATTTTAACATCGATGCGTCGAAGCGATCGCTATCAACAATTAAAGGAAGAAGGAATTGCAGAAAGCGAGATTAAAAAAATATTTGACACCCCAATTAAAATGACTTTGTTTTCTTGGGCCGGAGATATTGATACCACGCTATCTCCCATCGATTCGATTAAATATTACAAATGGTATTTGCGCTCAAGCTTTATGTCTATGGATCCACACAATGGTGCGATTAAAGCATGGGTGGGTGGCCCAAACTATGAGTATTTTAAATACGATCAAGTAAAAATGGGCAAACGACAAGTAGGTTCTACCTTTAAACCTTTTGTTTATACCGTAGCGATGGACAATGGTTGGTCGCCGTGTTACGAAGCACCAAACTTGCCCATTGTGTTTGAAGATTTTGATAATTGGTCGCCAAAAAATTCGGATGGCAAACAAGGTGGTATGATGACCTTAAGAAATGGCTTGGCCAATTCGGTTAATTTAATTACCGCTTTTATGATGAAACAAGTTGGACCACAAGCGGTCGTTAATGTGGCTAAAAAAATGGGCATCACTTCCGACATACCTGCCTACCCTTCGATTTGTTTAGGAACGGCAGACGTATCTTTATATGAAATGGTTGGTGCTTATTCAACTTATGCAAATAAAGGTGTTTGGACCGAACCTGTTTACATCTCTAGAATTGAAGATAAAAATGGCAATGTGTTATATGAAAAAATTCCGCGTAAAGTTGATGCGTTAAGCGAGCAAACTGCTTACTTAATGCTCTACATGTTACGAGGTGTTATTGATAAAGGAACAGGCTTAAGGTTGCGCGGACCACGTTACCGTTTTACCAATCCCATTGCCGGCAAAACGGGTACCACACAAGAAAACTCCGATGGTTGGTTTATTGGTATTACACCAGATTTAGTTTCCGGAGTTTGGACCGGTGCCGAAGACAGATCGGTACATTTTAGATCTACTAATTTAGGGGAAGGCGCAAACACCGCATTACCTATATGGGC
>CANNIS010000036.1 GCA_947505035.1 Sphingobacteriales bacterium | reverse complement strand
TTTGATTCTTCAATCTCACGATTGAATCATCCGCTATGCTTCATAGTACATCTCAAAGAACTCTCGGATTTTCACGCTTGAAAATCCTTTTTGACAATTGTGCCGGACTCGAACCCGCTTGTGTGCCCCGCAATCGTTATACTTTTTCCCCTCTTTATCTCCAACTTATACCCAAACCTTGCGCTGAAAGGACTGCAAAGGTAGAAAAATTTCTTGATTAACAAAATCTAATTTATCTTTTTGATAAAGTTTAGAAAGGGAATGTCCCAAAACCGTTGTAGTGGGGTGCAAATGTAGGACGAAATTGTGATTTTACAAATGCTAATCGCCTTTTTTTGAAATTAAAGAGCTAAACGATTGAAAATGATGAAGAAAAAAAATAGTGTAAATCATAAAAAAGGTATCAATATCGTTAGAAAGAGACCTAATTATATTGAATTGATAATAATGCCCTATATTTGCCGCATGATTTTTAAAAGAGGACCTTTTATTATTGCCATGTTACTGGTTTTTTCGTTTGTGACTCCTGCCTGTAAAAGCGAGTATCAAAAGACTTTAAAAGGCACAGATATTGGAAAGAAATACGAACTAGCAAAAAAATACTATAACAAAAACGATTACTTCCGAGCGTTAGAGCTCTTCGAAGAGTTGGTGAATGTGTATAGGGGTTCGGATGAAGCAGAAGAAATATATTATTTCTATGCCTATAGTTATTATGGTTTAAAGGATATTGTAACAGCAAGGTATCATTTTCAAAATTTCGCAGAAACTTATCCAAGAAGCAAGTACACCGAAGAATGCAGGTATATGACAGCCTATTGTTACTACTTAGATTCCCCAGATTTAACTTTAGACCAAGCCAGCACCTACAAAGCCATAGAAAACTTACAATTGTTTATCAACCTCTATCCTAAAAGCGAAAGGGTAAAAGGCTGTAACGAATTAATTGATAAACTTAGGAACAAATTAGAAACCAAATCTTTTTTAAACGCAAAGCTTTATTTTAAGATTAGCGACTACAAAGCCGCTATTTATGCCTTTAGAAACTCTTTAGATGATTTTCCAGATAGCCAATACAAAGAGGAAATGGACTTTTTAACTATCAAATCGGCATTTTTATATGCCCAAAATAGCGTAGAAAGCAAAAAAAATGAAAGATTTTTGGAAACCATCGATTATTATCGGAACTTTGTTGATTCCTATGCTAACAGCAAATATTTAAAAGAAGCGCAAAGCATATATTACAATACTTTAAAAGAAATTGAATTAATTAAACAATCAGTAAATTAATAAAATGAACGCGAATAACAAAAACAGCACGCCAAACACAACGGTAACAAGAGATGTAAGATCATTGGACGTAGCAACAGAAAATGTTTACGAAAGTATTGTGGTAATTTCTAAAAGAGCTAATCAAATTTCAGCTACTATTAAAGAAGAATTAAACAGTAAACTTCAAGAGTTTGCATCTTCAAATGATAACTTAGAAGAAGTGTTCGAAAATAGAGAGCAAATTGAAATTTCAAAATATTATGAGCGTATGCCAAAGCCTACCTTGCTTTCAACACAAGAGTTTTTGGAAGATAAAATTTATCACCGCACCGTAACTGAAGAATAGTATTTAAACCCTCTCTTATCGAGAGGGTTTTTTGTATCGCCCTATGTTAAAAGACAAGAAAATTTTAATAGCTGTAACAGGTAGTATAGCGGCATATAAAATTGCAAGCCTTGTAAGACTATTAATCAAAGCAAAGGCCGAGGTACAAGTCATCATGACTGAAAGTGCCAAAGAATTTATCACTCCTTTAACACTATCTACACTTTCTAAAAAACCTGTTTACTTTTCTTTTTATAAAACCGAAAATGGGGAATGGAATAACCATGTTGAATTAGGTTTGTGGGCAGACTATATGCTCATTGCACCCGCATCGGCTAATACCATTGCAAAGATGAGTGCCGGAATTTGCGACTCTTTATTGATGGCAACTTATTTATCGGCTAAGTGTCCGGTAGCCTTTGCGCCAGCTATGGATTTAGATATGTATCAACATCCGAGCACCCAAGAAAATATCGAAAAATTAATTGCTTTTGGAAATGAATTTATTGCACCTGGCACTGGCGAATTAGCGAGTGGATTAAGTGGTGAAGGTAGAATGGCCGAACCAGAAGAGCTACTTGCTTTTTTGGAAAACAAATTCAATCCTAGTAATTTTTATAGTCAAAAAAATGTATTAGTAACCGCAGGACCAACCCACGAAGCCATTGACCCTGTTCGCTTTATAGGAAATGCTTCTAGTGGAAAAATGGGCTACGCATTAGCTGAAGCCTTTGCCGAAAAAGGAGCAAATGTTACCCTCGTTAGCGGCCCCACTAATTTAAAAATCAATCATCCGAATATTAAAAAAATTGCAATTACAAGTGCGGCAGAAATGTTCGAAGCGGTGAAAGCTAATTTTGCAAACTCGGCTATAACGGTAATGGCTGCAGCAGTTGCAGACTATAGCCCAACGCATCAAGCAACAGAAAAAATTAAAAAAACAACTGACAATCTGCAAATAGCATTAAGTAAAACAATCGATATTCTTCAATATGTTGGCGAACAAAAAAAAGCAGGTCAGCTTACGATTGGCTTTGCATTGGAAACAACAAACGAATTAGTAAACGCCCAAAATAAATTGAAATCAAAAAACGCAGACCTCATTATTTTGAATTCTTTAAATGATGAAGGTGCAGGTTTTAATGTAGATAGCAATAAAATTACCATGATTGATAAGAATGGGCAAATTGAGGCGTTTGAATTAAAATCGAAAAACAAAGTTGCCCAAGATATTCTTCAAAAAATAACTCAATTATAAAATGAAATTTAAAATTTCTGCAATCGTTTTATGCTGCCTATTTGCTTTTAAACTAAGCGCGCAAGATATTAATTGCAAAGTACAAGTGCTCACTCCTGCTATTCAAAGTTCGGACAAACAGCGCTATACTGAAATGGAAAAAGCCATTTTTGAATTTGTAAATAACACTAAATGGACCAGTGATATTATTCAAATTAATGAGCGAATTGAAATGAATATTGTCATCAATATTAAAGAACAAGTTGGACAAGATGATTATAAAGCAACCGCTCAAATTCTATGCAATAGGCCTGTTTTCAATACTTCCTATAACTCCACTTTATTTAATTTCATCGACGAAGAATGGACTTTTCGATATATAATGAATCAGCCATTAGAATATAACGATAATGAAACGCGTTCGAATTTAACTTCGCTACTCGCTTATTATATTAATATTAGTATTGGTTTAGACTACGATAGTTTTTCTAAAATGGGCGGCACACCTTATTATCAAAAAGCAAGAAATATTGTAAACTTATGCCAAGGCCAAAGTGGTCGTGGATGGAAAACCTTTGATGGCACTAGAAACCGATTTATTTTAGTAGATAACTTATTAGATAATTCTTATAAAAAACTACGAGAAACATATTATACATACCACAGACTAGGCCTAGATGTTTTCTCTCAGAATATTGACAATGGCAGGGCAGAAATTGCAGACTGTATTCCAATTTTACAAAAGGTGGCTAAAGATAAGCCAAACTCGATGTTGCTCAATGTATTTTTTACGGCTAAAGCAGATGAATTAGTCAATATTTTTGGCAAAGCAATTCCAAGCGAAAAAGCAAAAGTTGCCCAAGCATTATCCGAAATAGACCCCACTAATAATTCAAAATATCAACAAATTTTGAAATCGAATTAATAATTTTCAATTCCAAAAAAATAAAGTATTTTTAGCATAGGAAAAAGGAAGGGGAATTATGTTATCAAAATTAATTATTCAAAATTTTGCGATTATAGATCAACTGGAAATAACATTCCACGAAGACCTATCGATTATAACCGGCGAAACTGGCGCGGGTAAGTCTATTATATTAGGGGCTTTGGGCTTATTGCTTGGCAATAGAGCAGACGCAAAATCATTAAAACAATCAGATCAAAAATGCATCATCGAGGGACATTTTATATTAAGTGAATTGCACTTAAAATCCTTCTTCGAACTCCACGAACTTGACTACGATAGCCATTGTATTTTAAGAAGGGAGATTAATACAGAAGGTAAATCGCGGGCATTTATTAACGATACTCCTGTAAATTTAAGTACTTTAAAAACACTTGGTGAAAAGCTTGTTGATATTCATTCGCAACACGAAACCATTACACTCAATAACAAACATTTTCAACTAAGTGTAGTAGACAGCGTATGCATGCACAAAGCTCTACTGTTGCAGTATCATAAAGATTTCAGGGTTTTTCAAGATCAAAAAAATACGCTTGCAACATTAATAGCAAACAGCGAAAAGGGTAAAGCAGAATTTGATTATTTGCAGTTTCAATTTGAAGAGCTTGAACAAGCTGGTTTAAAAGCATCCGAAGAAGCAACACTCGAAGTAGAACAAAAACAGTTAACACACGCCGAAGAAATTAAAACAACACTCGATCAAGTTTCTCAAATGTTAGCCGAAACAGATACAGCTGTTATCATCCAATTAAAAAGTAGCATTCAATTATTAAATACCATTGAAAAATATAGCGATGCTATATCAGGCCTAAAAGATCGTATATCGGCTAGCTTAATAGAAATCAAAGACATTGCAGCCGAACTTGCTGATTTAGCAATGCAAACAAGCTTAGACCCAAGCAGACTAACAATCATAGAAGATCGTTTAAATTTAATATATAAACTTCAACAAAAACACCGACTAAATTCTAGTGAAGAATTAATCGATTTGCAAATGCAAATTGAACAAAAAATGTTAGCATTTGCGGGCATCGATGATCAAATTGATAGTTTAAAAATTACCCTAGAAAAAAACGAAATTGAATTAAAGAAAATCGCAACTACCCTATCAGAAAATAGAGTTAAAGGTAATGCATTATTAATTCAACAAATTAATGCTTTACTTGTGGATGTAGGTATGCCCAATGCCCTATTTCAAATATCGCACGAGCAAACAACGCAACTATCAGAAAATGGATTTGATAAAATAACTTTTCTCTTTAGTGCAAACAAGGGTTTCAGTCCATCTGAATTAAGCAAAGTTGCTTCGGGTGGTGAACTTTCTAGGTTAATGCTCTGCATCAAAAGCATCATAGCTCAAAACGAAAAATTGGCTACCATTATTTTTGATGAAATTGATACTGGTATATCTGGAGAAGTAGCCAACAAAGTGGGTAGCATTTTACAAAGTATTAGTAAAAATATGCAAGTGATTAGCATTACCCATTTACCTCAAATTGCAGGCTTAGGCGATGCACATTATTTTGTATACAAAGATCATCAAAAAGATAAAACTTATACGAATATCAGAATATTAAGCATGGAAGAAAGAGTGCTCGAAATTGCAAAAATGTTGAGTGGCGACAATCCGAGTGAAATTGCCATGGGCACTGCAAAAGAGCTCATCAAAACTAAAAAATAACAAATAACAAGCATGCTTATTAGTAAATATCCCTTAATGCTATTATATTTAACCTTAACAAAATAAAAAGATTATGTCAAACAACTTATTAGCTGGTAAAAGAGGCATCATTTTTGGTGCATTGAACGAAAATTCGATTGCCTGGAAAGTGGCACAACAAGCCGTAAAACAAGGTGCAAAAATAACTTTAACCAACGCTCCAATTGCATTACGCATGGGCGAAATGAATAAACTTGCAGCTGAATGTAATGCAGAAATTATTGCTGCAGATGTAACTAGCATGGATGATTTAAAAAATCTATTTGAGAAATCGATGGAGATTTTAGGCGGAAAAATTGATTTTGTTTTGCATTCGGTTGGTATGAGTATCAATGTTCGTAAAGGAATACATTATACCGAATCTAATTACGACAACATGCACAAAGGCTTTGATATTTCTGCGATGTCTTTACATAGAGTTTTACAAACGGCTTATAAAATGGATGCCATTAGCGAATGGGGTTCTGTTTTAACCTTATCGTATATTGCTGCACAAAGAGTATTTCCAGACTATAACGATATGGCAGATGCAAAAGCATTGTTAGAATCTATCACCAGAAGTTTTGGATACCACTACGGAAAATTTAGAAAAGTAAGAGTGAATTCTATTTCGCAATCACCTACCTACACTACAGCAGGTTCGGGCGTTAAAGGATTCGATGGTTTTTATAATTATGCAAATAAAATGTCACCACTTGGAAATGCAACTGCAGACCAATGTGCAGAATATTGTATCAGTATGTTTTCGGATTTAACTAAAATGGTAACTATGCAAAATTTATTCCACGATGGAGGATTTTCTTTTACAGGTGTTGATGCGGAAATTGTGGAAGCAATGAATTCAAAATAATTTTGAATCAATAGAATATAAAAAAAGGCTTCGAAATTTCGAAGCCTTTTTATTGATTAATTTTTAGAAGAATCCTGATCTTCTTCTTTTTTCTTGCGTTTAGGTTTAGCAGGCTTGTCAGATTTGTCAGCAATTACGGCCATTTCGGCTTTAATTACTTTCACTACTACTTCTTCCGCATCTTTCACAAAATCTACTTCCAGCGTGTCTCCTTCTTTCAATTCTCCTTTTAATATTTCTTCTGCAATAGGGTCTTCTAAGTATTTTTGAATCGCACGGTTCAATGGTCTTGCTCCAAAATTTGGATCGAAACCTTTTTCTGCAATAAATTCTTTGGCGTTTTCTGTTAATTGAATTTGATAACCCATTAACAATAACCTGCCGAACAACTCTTTTAATTCGATGTCGATAATTTTATAAATATCTTCCTTTTGTAAAGAATTAAACACAATCACATCGTCTATTCTATTTAAAAACTCAGGCGCAAAGGCACGTTTCAGGGCATTTTCAACAACAGACTTGGCGTTGGTATCTGCTTGCGCAACTTTTGCGCTTGTTGTAAATCCAACACCTTGTCCAAATTCTTTTAATTGCCTTGAGCCAATATTGGAAGTCATGATGATGATGGTATTTCTAAAATCAACTTTACGACCCAAGCTATCGGTTAAGATACCATCGTCTAATACTTGCAATAAAATATTGAACACATCTGGATGCGCTTTTTCAATCTCATCTAATAAAATAACGGCATAAGGTTTTCTTCTTACTTTTTCTGTCAGTTGTCCACCCTCTTCGTAGCCAACATATCCTGGAGGCGCACCAACCAAACGAGAAATAGCAAATTTTTCCATGTATTCACTCATGTCAATTCTAATTAAAGAATCTTCTGATTCAAACATGAACCTGGCCAATACTTTTGCTAATTCGGTTTTACCAACACCAGTAGGACCTAAAAATATAAAGGATCCTATCGGTTTTTTAGGGTCTTTTAAACCAGCACGCGTTCTTCGAATGGCTTTTGCTAATTTAATAATGGCTTCGTCTTGACCAATAATTTGTCCTTTCAATTCGTCTGCCATGTTCAATAACCTTTGGCTATCGGTTTGGCCCACTCTTTGAATTGGAATACCGGTCATCATCGAAACAACTTCTGCTACATTGTCTTCTGTAACAACATATTTTTTATTTTTCGTTTCTGCTTCCCATTCAACTTTTGCAGATTCTAATTGTTCTAATAATTGTTTTTCGTTATCGCGTAATTTTGCAGCCTCTTCATATTTTTGAGAACGCACTACCCGATTTTTCTCTACTTTTATTTCTTCAATTTTTTGTTCTACATCGATGATGTTTTGTGGTACATGAATATTGGTGATGTGTACCCTAGAACCTGCTTCGTCGAGCGCATCAATGGCTTTGTCTGGTAAGAAACGATCGCTCATATAGCGTGTAGTTAAATTCACACAGGCTTCTATGGCTTCTTGCGTATAAGTTACATTGTGATGCTCCTCATACTTTTCTTTGATATTATTTAAGATAATTACCGTTTCTTCTGGTGTTGCCGGATTTACAAGAACTTTTTGGAATCGACGATCAAGTGCACCATCTTTTTCTATAAATTGACGGTACTCATCGAGCGTAGTTGCACCAATACATTGTATTTCTCCTCTTGCTAAAGCAGGCTTAAACATATTGGAAGCATCTAAGGAACCCGATGCACCACCCGCACCAACAATGGTATGAATTTCGTCGATAAATAAAATAACATCTGGCGATTTTTCGAGTTCGTTCATCACCGCTTTCATGCGTTCTTCGAATTGTCCTCGGTATTTTGTACCTGCAACTAAAGAAGCTAAATCGAGCGTAACTACACGTTTATTAAACAAAACCCTCGACACTTTTCTTTGTACAATTCTTAATGCCAAACCCTCTGCAATAGCTGATTTTCCTACACCTGGCTCACCTATTAAAATTGGATTATTCTTTTTTCTTCTAGATAAAATTTGAGAAACTCTTTCAATTTCTTTTTCTCTTCCAACAATTGGATCTAGTTTGCCATCTTCTGCCGCACGCGTTAAATCTCTTCCGAAATTATCAAGCACTGGTGTTTTAGACTTTGCATCGCCAACTGGTTTTTTTGCACTTGCATAACTATCTTCTTCTTTGTAACCATCGTCATCTGATGGATTACTTGGCATTTCTGAACTTGGATTTAAACGAAAAGTTTCTAATTGATTTTTAAATACTTCGTAGTTTACATTGAACTGCGAAAGAATTTGTGAAGCAATATTATCTTCATCTCTTAAAATAGAAAGCAATAAATGTTCGGTTCCGATTACTTCACTTTTAAAAATCTTTGCTTCTAGGTAAGTTATTTTTAAAACTTTTTCGGCTTGTTTTGTCAATGGGATATTACCCAGATTGACATTTGTTCCGGAAGTACCTCTCACTGCATCTTCGACTGATTTTCTAAGTCTGGCAGTATCTATTCCCAGTGATTTAACCACTTTGATAGCCACCCCATCTCCTTCTCTGATCAAACCTAAAAGCAAATGCTCTGTACCTATATAATCGTGTCCTAAACGCAATGCTTCCTCTCTACTGTAGGAGATGACGTCTTTTACTCTTGGTGAAAATTTTGCTTCCATAATTATTGATTTCTAGTGTGAAAACGAACTAATGTATCTATTTGTTCGCTTGCTTTCAAAATATATATTATCCACATAAGTCAAAAACTAAGCCAAGCGCCTAAAAACTAGTAATTTCTAGTTCAAAATGACAATTTGGCAAATCAAGAAAACTATTTATCGGTTTTTTTTCAGCGATTTTTAGCGATATTTACCACATAAAATTTGAAACATGTCGGACGAAAAAATAATATTTTCGATGGCTGGAGTGAATAAGATTCACCCTCCACAGAAACAAGTATTAAAAAACATCTATTTATCCTTTTTTTATGGCGCCAAAATTGGAGTTTTGGGATTAAATGGTTCAGGAAAATCTTCTTTATTAAGAATTATTGCAGGCATCGATAAAGCCTATCAAGGTGAAGTTGTTTTTGCACCCGGATTTAGTGTTGGGCTATTGGAACAAGAACCACAATTAGATGACAATAAAACGGTATTAGAAGTGGTTCGTGAAGGGGTTAAATCGGTAACCGACATTTTAGAAGAATACGAAAGCATCAACGAGAAATTTGGTTTGCCCGAATATTACGAGGATGCAGATAAGATGGAAAAATTAATGGCAAGACAAGGCGAATTGCAAGATTTGATTGATGCGGTTAACGGTTGGGAATTAGATAATAAATTAGAACGCGCAATGGATGCATTGCGTTGCCCAGAAGGAGATACTTTTATTAAAACATTATCTGGAGGTGAACGCAGAAGAGTTGCCTTGTGCAGATTGCTTTTACAAGAACCTGATGTTTTATTATTAGACGAGCCCACCAACCACTTAGATGCAGAATCTATTGATTGGCTAGAACAACATTTACAACAATATAAAGGAACCGTCATTGCGGTTACCCACGATCGATATTTCTTAGATAATGTAGCGGGTTGGATATTAGAATTAGACCGCGGCGAAGGCATTCCATGGAAAGGTAATTATTCTTCTTGGCTAGATCAAAAATCTAAACGTTTACAATCGGAAGATAAAACCGAAAGCAAAAGACAAAAAACTTTAGAGCGTGAATTAGAATGGGTACGCATGGCACCAAAAGCGAGACAAGCAAAATCTAAAGCACGTTTATCTAATTACGACAAACTGGCCAGCGAAGAAACAAAAGAACGCGAAGAACGCTTAGAATTATTTATTCCACCCGGACCAAGATTAGGCAATGTGGTGATAGAGGCACATGGTGTTTCTAAAGCATATGGAGATAAACTATTATACGAAAACTTAGAACTTACTTTGCCTCCGGCAGGAATTGTAGGTATTATAGGCCCCAATGGAGCAGGTAAAACCACTTTGTTTAAATTGATTACCGGCGAAGAAAAACCCGATAGCGGGACTTTTAAAATTGGTGAAACAGTGAAGCTGGCCTATGTTGATCAATTACACAAAGACATGGACCCAACTAAAACTGTTTTTGAAGCTATTACCGGTGGAACCGACACCATGTTATTAGGCAATAAGCAAATTAATTCGAGGGCTTATGTTTCGAGGTTTAATTTTTCGGGTGCCGATCAACAGAAAAAGATTGAGGTGCTTTCTGGTGGTGAAAGAAATCGTGTGCATTTAGCCATGATGTTAAAGCAAGGAGCAAATGTAATTTTACTCGATGAGCCATCGAATGATATTGATGTAAACACCTTGAGATCTTTAGAAGAGGCATTAGATGAATTTGGAGGCTGCGCAGTAGTCATTTCCCATGATCGTTGGTTCTTAGACAGAATTTGTACGCATATTTTAGCTTTTGAAGGTAATTCTCAAGTTTACTACTTCGAAGGAAATTATTCAGAATATGAAGAAAACAAAAAGAAACGATTGGGTGACGAAGCGCCAAAACGCATTCGATATAAAAAACTAAGCACTTAATTTAAAAGCCCGAGCAATCGGGCTTTTTTTATGTTTAAATGTTAATAAAAACTTAACCTGTTTAAAAAATAGATACAATTCTAATTTGATAAATTAGCTATTGAAATTGAATGCCAAATTAATAAACCAATTAATAAATTATTATGAGCTGGAAAAAATTTAGTGGCGAAAATATCAATAACAATATCATCGATGAAGTGGAGCAAGCCATCGAAAGAGAATCTGCTCTCGGTAACAAGCTCAAAGTCTGCATCGGCACCGACTCGCAGGTAAAAGGAAATCAAATTGACTTTGCAACAGTCATTGTTTTTTTGAGAGAACAACGCGGTGGTTTTATGTTCATTCAACAAGAAAAAATTACCCAAAAAATGGGAATCAAAGAAAGGATGTTAAACGAAGTGCAAAGAAGTATTGAAACAGCCTACCAACTTTGTCCTATTTTGGAATTATACCATGTCGATTTAGAAGTTCATGCCGACATCAATACCAATCCGAACTTTAAATCGAATACTGCATTGCAAGAAGCGATGGGCTATATATTAAGCATGGGTTTTGTGTTTAAAGCCAAGCCTGAAGCCTTTGCAAGTTCGTATTGTGCAAATAAAATGGTGCAGTAAAACATTTGCATAGCTTATATGTTTAAAGGGTATGAAAATTCATACTGTAAAATACGAGCAATTTGTTCCTGTAGATCTAGCCACTGCTTGGGACTTTTTTTCATCTCCAAAAAATTTAGCGAAAATTACTCCCCAACATATGGGATTTCAAATTACTAATAAATACGATGTTGGTAAAATGTATCCAGGCATGCTCATCACTTATAAAGTAAGCCCTTTATTAGGGATCAAATTAGATTGGTGCACCGAAATTACGCATGTAAAAGATCATGTATATTTTGTAGATGAACAACGCTTTGGACCATATGCTATGTGGCATCATCAGCATCATTTCGAAGTGGTATCTGGTGGTGTAATGATGACAGATATTGTTGACTACGCTATTTCATTTGGTTTACTCGGAAGCCTAGTAAATGTATTGCTTGTTAAAAATGCAGTGAAAGAAATTTTCGAATTCAGGAAACTTAAAATAGCAGAACTATTTTAAGTATTTAGACCCTTGAACAATGTTTCTATCTTGAATGGTTTTATCGAAATAATGTTGAATTTCTGATTTCTTTAAGCCCCAATTTGGTGCAATTAATAATGCTAAATCAGATAATCCGAACAACCTTTGTATCACAATATCGGGTCTAATTAAGGGAATTAATTCACAAAGAAAATCAGCATATGCTTCAATTGTAAATAATTCAAAAGGTTCTCTTTTATATTTTACACCCATTACAGAGCCTTCAACAATATGTAAATGATGAAATTTTACAAACTTGATTTTTTCAAAACGATTAATTTCATCGGCATATTTCAACATCATTTCTTTTGTTTCCCAAGGAAAACCAAAAATAGTATGAATACAAACTTCTAAATTAGAGTCAGCTAATAATGCTAGCGCTTGCTCGAATTCGGCATGCAAGCAACCTCTGTTTATTTTTATTAAGGTATCGTCATAAATAGATTCCATTCCCATTTCTATATCCACATCAAAACGGTCGGTATAAGATGCTAGCAATTTGATTTTTTCGGCATCAATGCAATCGGGCCTTGTACCAACTGACAATCCCAAAATGTCTTCCGTATTAATCGAAAGCGCTTCGTCATACATTGCTTTTAAATAATGTACTGGGGCATAAGTATTGGTATTGGGTTGAAAATAAATAATGAATTTTTCGGCACGATAATTTGCACGAGCACGAGCCATGCCCTGCACTACCTGCTCTTTCATGCTCGGTAATTTTCGCGAAAGTTCGGGTGTAAAAGAATCTACATTGCAATAGGTACAACCGCCAAAACCTTTAGATCCATCGCGGTTTGGACAGGTAAAATTACCATCTACAATTACTTTAAATACCCGCTGCCCTTGGTATTTATCTTTTAGATAAGCACCGTATGCATTATATCCCTTGCCGTTTGCGAAATCCATTTTTATTTTTTAGTTAAACTGAAATTTTCACGATAAGTCAAAAATAGACTATTCGAAAATTCAAAAGCCGGATTATTTAAATCTAGGTAAGGTTCAATTCGAGAAGAAATACTGAAGTTTTCGGAAATTGGAAATTCAGAAATTATCCTAAAAAATAATAAAGACCGCTGATCTTGATGAAAGCCGTTATTATTGATTTGTGAAGAAACGGAAGAAAAAATTGGCGCACCATGCGTAGACTGAAAACCTTCTCCTTGCCAATAACTGAGCACAAAATCGGCTATTTTAGTTTTAACACCTAAATTCAAATACAAGCCCTGCCCCTGTATATATTGATTTTGCTTAGTAAATGAAAAATCTTTATAAGTAATTAAATAATTTTCGGAATGTAAAGTCGCTTTCGGAAATGCATAAGATAGTGTCAAACCAAAGGAAGAATTTAAAATAGATATTAAAGAACGATCAGGTGTATCAATTTGCCCACCTTGGTGAAACACTAAAAAATCTATTGGCGCAGCAATGGATAAATTACCTTTATTATATATGTTTTTTTGATAATGTACCCCACCAGAAATTTTTTCTTGAACTGGCGAAATTTTATAAATCATATTTTCCCAATTTAACCAAACATCTAAATTACTATTCGCAGTTTCTAAAATAAATTGGGTACCATATTCAATATTATCGGTAATGATTCGATCATAATTATAAATAGGTTCGGGCAAACGATGCGCAACATTACTATTTAATGCACCATTTATTAACCTAAAATTGTTTCGGTGGTAATCGATTCTTAAGATAGGTTGGGTTGCATAAAAACCCTTGTTCCCATAATCTTTTCGGAGGTTTACACCTGCAGACATACTCAAATTAGGCGATTGTACAAAAGTAAATTCAGGTTGTAAAATATTGCCAAAATAAGTTAAGCCATCTGCAAATTGATTGAAGTATTCGTAATTACGCATGTAATTAAAATTATACATCCTAAAATAAACACCACGCGTATTGCTTTGATTAGTAAGGAAATTATTTTCTAGCGAAGTATTGTCTATTTGTGCGAACAGGCCTAATTGCATTTGAATAAAAAACAAAAGCAATGCTAATTTCTTCCAATTTTTCATATGTTACGAATCTGTAAATTTATATCCTACTCCTCTAATAGAATGAAAGTATTGAGGATTTTTTAAATCTTTTTCAAAATTTTTTCTGAATGATAAAATAAAATTGTCGATGGTACGAGTAGATGGGTAAACATCGTAATTCCATACGGTTTCTAGTATTAACTCTCTTGAAACGGCTTCGCCTTTACGCTCAATAAGCAATTTAAGCAACATGCTTTCCTTCTTTGTTAATGGTGTTATTGTGCCATCGGCTGCTTTGATTTCATAACTTGCAAACAAAATGGTTTTGTCTCCAATTTGATATTGATCTAAGTTTTTTATGTGATCTGCATGCGAACCTCTTTTAATTAAAAGCCCTACGCGTAAAATTAATTCTTCTAAATTAAAAGGTTTACTCAAGTAATCGTCTGCTCCTTTTTTAAGCCCCAAAACCCTGTCTTCGGAGGTATTGCGAGCTGTTAAAAATAAAACAGGAACCGGATTGTTCTGCAACCTAATGTTTTCGACTACTTGAAAGCCATCCATTTCGGGCATCATCACATCTAAAATAACCAAACTCACGCGTTCTTCTTTGATCATTTTTAAAGCCTTCTTGCCATCTGTTGCAGTAGACACATGATAGCCCTCTAACTCTAAATTGAGCTTAATGGCGGCTAATAAATTAGCCTCATCTTCTACTAATAAGATTCTATACTCACTCATTATTGTGGTAAATTAAAAATGATTTCGAAGATAGTGCCTTTGGGTTGATTATTACTCAACACTACTTTTGCTTGATGATTTTTGGCTACTTGCTCCACAATAAATAAACCTAAACCTGTTCCTTTATTTTGACGCGTAAGCTCGTTGCCAGAACGATAAAATTTTTGAAAGATTTTTTGTCGTTCGCTAGTTGGTATTCCCACACCTTGATCGGCTACTATAAAAAATATTTTATTAGTTTGCTGATAAAGCTGAACCTGAATAGCTGCGCCAGCTGACGAGTATTTAATCGCGTTTTCTAGGATATTATTTATTAAAGACCCTAAAGCAAAACGATCGCCCATAATGGTAATATTTTCTTCGATTTGCTGTTGAAAATTTCTTGTATTTTCTGAGGTGATAATGGCACGATCGTAAATACTTTTAACCAATTCCGAAAAATCAAACAATTCTTTAGGGTAGGAATAAGAGTTGTTCTCGATGCGGGTAGCCAATAACATATTTTCTACTAAATCATCTAAACGACCTACATCTTCAATCGAGTTTCCAATTAATTGATCTCTTTTATCTTTTGTTAAATCACGCTTGACTAATGTTTGTAATACTAATTTAATAGCCGCTAAAGGCGACTTTAATTCGTGTGTAACAGAAAGTAAAAAATTTTGCTGTTGTTGGTGAAATTCGCTTTCTTTTTTAATTGTTCTTTGGAAAAAATAAATACCCACCATTAAGATGATTAAGAATACCGAACCCTCCCCTAAAATCATAGGTATTCGCTTTGCATTAGCCGCAATGAGTAAATAACCCCACCAAGTTAATTCTGCCAAGGCATAAAGCACTAAAAAATAAAATATGGTGATGGGCTTTTTAAACCTTTTCATGGAGTTAAACTGCAATTTAAAATTTATCGAAATTAGCAATAAAAAAACAAAATCGCTCCTGGTTTGGAAGCGATTTTAAAAATAGGATGTGTTCTTTTATTATGCGGAAAGTATTTCTACCATTCGCATGATATTGAGGTCTATTTCTTGATTGTGTTTTACGGCTTTATGAAAGGAAGTTAAAACTACCTCGTTATTGATGATCCCCACCATTACTTCGCGCTTGCCTGTTAATAAAGCCTCTACAGCAGCTATTCCCATTCTACTTCCCAATACCCTATCTGCACAACTCGGACTACCACCTCTTTGAATATGGCCCAAAATACTTACCCTGATATCAAAATAATCAAACTTTGCTTTTACTTTTTCTGCCACTTTATAAGCACCTCCAGAATCTTCCCCTTCGGCAACCACTACAATCATAGAAGATTTTTTTCTTTGGTATCCCTTTTCTAAAGTTGACATTAATTGATCAGCATCTGTGATCGACTCTGGAATTAAAATAGATTCCGCGCCACCTGCAATACCAGAATACAATGCAATAAATCCAGCATCTCTGCCCATTACTTCTACGAAAAATAAACGATCGTGTGAATCGGCTGTATCCCTTATTCTGTCTATCGATTCGACTGCTGTATTTAAAGCAGTATCGAAACCTAAAGTATAATCTGTTCCGTATAAATCGCAATCAATTGTTCCGGGTATACCAATGAATGGCAAATCGTGTTCTTTATTAAATTGTAATGCACCACTAAAAGTACCATCACCACCAATACAAACCACTGCATCAATTTCAAACTTTTTTAAATTATCAAATGCTTGTTGTCTACCTTCTAGTGTTCTGAATTTTTCGCTGCGTGCAGATTTAAGAATGGTACCCCCTCTTTGAATAATATTACTCACCGAATTAGAAACCATTGGCACAATATCACCATTGATTAAACCTTCGTAGCCTCTCATTACACCATATATCTCTAGATTATTAAAAATACTTGCCCGTACAACAGCTCTTATTGCTGCATTCATTCCGGGAGCATCGCCTCCAGAAGTTAAAACTGCAATTCTTTTGATATTTGTAGACATTTTGATTGATTTATGAGCTAAAGATAAACAATAATTGTAGCTTGTACACTAAGTAAGCAAAAATCTATATTTTAAGGCTTTTC
>CANNIS010000035.1 GCA_947505035.1 Sphingobacteriales bacterium | reverse complement strand
TGATGTAAACAACCAGCGAGAAGTTTGATTTTTGACTTGACGACATTTGGCACTAATTTTTTACGTTGTGCCCCCCTTTAAATGTTTTACAAATGTACGTTTCCAAAGAGGAAAATAGTCGCCTAACTCATTGTTTTTCAGTCTTATTATGTCTATTAGTGTCTACTTGCTTGGTTTCTTTTTTGGCTTCAAAAAAAAGAAACCCGCTTAGAAACCAAAAGTATAGACAAACCTAGACTTTTTTAGAATTTGAAGAACATAAAAAAAGCGTGCAAAACCTTGATTTTACACGCTTTTAGACTGTTTTAGACAATCTGTCTGCGGAGAGTGGGGGATTCGAACCCGCGGACCTTTAACAGTCAACAGTTTTCAAGACTGCCGCAATCGACCACTCTGCCAACTCTCCGCCGCAAAAGTACAAAAACAGCCGTCTCTAGCAAATTTTTTTTGTTAAAACTTATAAATTGCTAATTATCTTGATGTTAAAATATGATTTTCTGATAATAAAAAGCCTATTCTTGAGTGAACAATGCTTTTAATTCGGTTGCGTCTTGCGCTTTCATTTTACCGGCTAATACCAAGCGCAATTGTCTCCTTCTTAAGGCGCCATCAAATAATTTTTGTTCTTCTTCCGTTTCGACAGTAACGGTAGGTACGGGAATGGGCCTGCCTGTTTGATCAACGGCTACAAAAGTGTAATAGGCTTCGTTACTTTTTTCTTTGCGTCCTGAAGGGATATTTTCGGACCATACGTCAATTCTAATTTCCATAGAAGAATTAAAAGAGCGCGTAATTTTTGCATGAATGGTTACAACATCGCCCAATCTGATGGGGGCTTTAAAGGAAACATTATCCACCGATGCGGTTACTACAATTCGATTGCTGTGTTTTTGAGCAGCCATTGCCGCACCAATGTCCATGAGGTGTAATAATCTGCCACCCATTAAATTATTTAAAGTATTGGTATCGTTAGGCAACACAATTTCATTCATAATGGTATGTGATGCGGAAGCTAGTTTTGCGTTCATAATTTTAAGGTTATAATTTGACTAATACATTTAAAGTGCTGGCTTCGGCTTTGCTTGCAAATAATGCTTTTGTTGCTGGCCAAACCGATTGAAATAATTCAGAATCTCTATAGTTATTTAAATCATCTTCAGATTCCCAAATCGAATAGGTATAATAAATATTTGCATCGCTTTGGCTGTTCCATAATTCTAAATGTTTACAACCTGGCATATGCCTAATTTTATCTTTTGATTGATGAAAAATGTTTAAGAAATTTTCCACTTCCTCGGGTCTGAAATTCATTTTAACAATTCTAGTGATCATAAAAATTGAATTTGAATTTTTTCGTTGATTGCTAAGCCTAACAAACCGCTTGCATCTCCTTTGTTTATAGCTACTTCAAGTTTTCCAGTAATACCAAATAAACAAAGTTTTTCACCCTCTGTTACTTCGCTATAATGCTTGCAAATTTTGGTAATTTTTTCGTTTCTTTTGAATACAATTTCAAATGGTCTATTTCTTGCAACGGTATCAAAAATTTCTTTGGTAATATTTGAAATTGCATTTCCAAAATTATCAACATGAATAATACTCCCCCGTATAATCGAAGGCTCTATAACGGGTTGAATAATTGTTTTGTAATTTAAGTTGGTGATTTTTCTGCCGATGATTTCCATTTTACCACCTTTAGCTAAATGCACTGCAGATTTGGCTAAAATATCTTTGATAGGGAAATGAATAAAATCATCTTGAATTCTTAAATTTATTTTGACAATTTTTTCAATATCTTCAGGATTTAGAAACAAAGAAAATAGACCATTATCGGGGCCAATAAAATAATGTCCTTTGGCTTTTAAGGCAACAAACTTTGCGTCCGATTGGTAGGAATTATCAATACTTACCAAATGAACCGTTTCTAATGGAAAATGATAATAGGCATTAGAAAGCAAAAAAGCAGCTTGAATGATTTGATATGGAGGGATATGGTGGGATATATCAACAATTGTGGCATCTGGCATTGCACTTAGAATAGACCCCTTTACAGCCGCTAAATAGAAGTCTGTGGTGCCTAGGTCGGTAGTAAGTGTAATTATTGACATTTATTAATATCTATTTAATATTGATTCGCTCAAAATTAATTATTTTAGCAACAAAGCATTATAAAAATAGCATTATTAATCATATTATCTTGAACGAAACAACAATTACACTAGAAGGCATCAATCCTATCGAATTTTGGGGAATCGACGATGTCAATTTAAACTTATTAAAAAAGTCATTTCCAAAGCTTCGAATTGTTGTTCGAGGTGAAGCTTTAAAAGCCATCGGCGACGAAGAAATGCTCCAAAATTTTCAAAAGAAAATACAAATTTTGATAGCACATTTCGAAAAATTCAACCAATTAACAGAAGGGGATATTCGTTTAGTTGTTCAGGAGCAGTCGGAAAATAACGACAAAGAAAAAGCACCTGTAACACCTGCAAATTTTGAAGCGGAGCCTTTGGTTTTTGGACCCAATGGTATTGTAGTAAGAGCGCGTACCAAAAACCAAAAAGTAATGGTCGAAAGTGCTTTGCATAACGATATTTTATTTGCAATTGGTCCTGCAGGAACTGGTAAAACCTATACTGCGGTAGCTTTAGCGGTTAAGGCATTAAAAAATAAAGAAGTAAAAAGAATTATTTTAACTCGTCCTGCAGTAGAAGCAGGCGAAAATTTAGGTTTTTTACCAGGCGATTTAAAAGAAAAAATTGACCCTTATTTAAGACCATTATACGATGCTTTAGATGATATGATTCCGGCCGATAAGTTGAAATTATATTTAGAAAACAGAACCATAGAAATTGCGCCACTTGCATTTATGAGAGGCCGAACTTTAGATAACGCATTTGTAATTTTAGATGAAGGGCAGAACGCTACCGATATGCAATTGAAAATGTTTTTAACCAGAATGGGGCCAACTGCTAAATTTATTGTAACTGGCGATGTTACCCAAATAGATTTACCCAAAAAATCCATGTCTGGCTTGTTTAATGCCATTACCATTTTGAAAAACATTTCGGGTATAGATATTATTTATCTTACCGGAGAAGATGTGGTAAGACATAAATTAGTAAAGAAGATTTTAGAGGCATACGGCGATATTCAATAATTATGTTAATAATTGTTCATTACTTAACATAAATTAAATCATACAAATTTCGATATTTGTATATAAATATTACCGACATGACTGCTTTAAAAGAAACTGCTTTTCAATTTCCTCAGCAAACACAATTTTATAAAGGAAAAGTAAGAGACGTATACACTATTAACGATGATCTTTTAGTGATGGTTGCTTCGGATAGAATTTCTGCATTCGATGTGGTTTTGCCAAGTGCGATTCCTTATAAAGGGCAAGTGCTCAATCAAATTGCGGCAAAGTTTTTAGCTGCTACACAAGATATCGTTCCTAATTGGGTGATGTCGGTTCCAGACGCTACGGTTACGATTGGTAAAAAATGCGAAACATTTCCGGTGGAGATGGTGATTAGAGGCTACTTAGCAGGGCATGCTTGGAGAGAATATGCTGCAGGCAGGAGAGTGGTTTGTGGCGTTGCGCTACCAGAGGGATTAAAAGAAAACGATTTATTACCCGAACCAATTATTACGCCTACCACAAAGGCACATGAAGGCCACGACGAAGACATTTCTAGAGAAACAATATTTGCTACCGGATTAGTTTCGGAAGCAGATTATATTCAGTTAGAAAATTACACCAGAAAATTATTTGCAAGAGGCACCGAAATGGCTTTAGCAAAGGGTTTGCTTTTAGTTGATACCAAATACGAATTCGGAAAAATAGCCCATCAAATTTATTTAATTGACGAAATTCATACGCCAGATTCTTCGAGGTATTTTTATGCCGAAGGTTATCAAGAAAGACAAATTGCTGGAACAGAGCAAAAGCAACTTTCTAAAGAGTTTGTTCGAAAATGGTTAATCGAAAATGGTTTTCAAGGTAAAAAAGGACAATCGGTACCAGAAATGACACCAGCAAAAGTGAAAGAAATTTCGGATCGTTACATCGAATTATACGAAAAAATTATTGCGGAGAAATTTATACCCGTAGATAATTCAAATATTGCGCAGAGAATTGAAACGAATGTTTTAGCAGCTTTAAAAAATTTATCATGAAATTCGAAATAGATAAACACGAAAAATATGTATTGCTTAAACCGCTTGATATTGAAGAATTAAATTCCGAAAAAGCGCCTAAGTTAAAATCGGAATTTAATGCCATCGAAGTAGAAGAAATCCGAAACATCATCTTAGATTTAAGTAATGTTTATACAGCCGATGAATCTGGTATCAGTGCCATTTTATATGGCGCACGCATGTGTAGAAATAATGTGGGTACCTTTGTATTGGTTGGCGTTTCAAGCGATTTACAAAAGATTTTAGGCTTGTCAACCACAGAAAACTACCTCAATATTGTGCCAACCGTAACAGAGGCCATCGATTTCGTTTTTATGGAAGAAATTGAACGCGATTTAAATAATGAGTTAGGTAATGAATAATTAAAATGGGTGTTTTTGAAATTACTGTTTTAGGAAGTAGTTCTGCAACTCCGGCATACAATAGAAATCCATCGGCGCAAATTATCAATTTGAACGATCATTTTTATTTAGTCGATTGTGGAGAGGCTACGCAAAACCAACTCAATAAATTCAAAATAAAATCTGCAAAAATTGACACCATTTTTATTTCTCATTTACACGGTGATCATTATTTAGGCTTGGTAGGTTTATTATCTACCCTTCATTTAAATGGCCGAACAAAAGAGATGCATATTATTGGGCCTCCAGAGCTCAAAGACATCATCGATTTACAATTAAAAGTTTCGGAGACGCAATTACGCTTTCCTATTAATTTTAGGGCAACACAGGTAGATTATACCGAAGTAGTTTTTCAAAATAATGATGTAATTGCAGAAACTATTATTCTCAATCATCGCATTCCTACTACGGGTTTTATTTTTAGAGAAGTTACGCGTAAAAGAAAAATAAACACCGAAAAGTTAAGCGAGTATGATATTCCATTGGAGTATATTCCATTGCTAAAAAACGGCATAGATTATTGCGATAAATTTGGTAGAACCATTGCGAATGCAGAATTAACTTTTGCACCTAAACCAGCCAGAACCTATGCCTACTGTTCGGATACTATTTATACCGAACATTTTTTAGATCAAATTGAAGGCATTGATTTTTTATATCACGAATCAACTTTTTTGCATGAATTATTAGCACGTGCGCAGGAAACCTTTCATACCACAGCATTACAAGCCGCCGAATTAGCGAAAAAAGCAAATGTTAAACAATTAATGATTGGACATTTTTCTGCCAGGTATAAAGAACTAGATTTATTATTAGCCGAATCGCAGTCTGTTTTCCCAAATACTGTTTTAGCTGTGGAAGGGCAGCATTATTCGCTATAGTTATTTATTCGATTTTCTAATTTCGCTAGAATCGCTCGGTTCTTTGTACTTTTTATTTTTACCACCAAAAAAAGATAAGTGAACATATCTTTTAGGATTCAATCGTAAATCAACCATTAATTTTTCTAAATCTAAGGCTGTTTGATTGATGTTGTTATACAATTGCTCGTCGTTTACTAATTGGCCTAAAGTGCCTTGACCATTATTGATTTTCTCTGTAATGCTTGCAACCTGAGCAATAGCGCGATTTGCATTATCGATGGTTTGAACGAAATTAACTTTAGTAATTGAATCTGTAATCTGATTCAAATTGGTTAATATGTCTGTAATTTTTTGATTATTATTTTTAAGATTGCTCGTAATGGATTCGATATTGGAAGTGATATTTGCAAATCTAGCCGATTGAAATTTAACTAATGTGTCAATTCTGGTGGCTGTTTTTTCTAGCGTTTCGATGCTTCTTTTAATGCTTGAAAAACTTTCATCAATGTTATTTCTAAAATTTGGATTTAAAATAGTTTGGACAGTTATTAAAATGGAATCCATGGTGCCTAACAATTTTTCTGCTTTAGCTTTTACTGGTAAAACCTGCGTATTTACTGATTCTGAAAGACTCATCTCCACTTCAGCTTGTAAAGTGTCACCTTCTTGATGATATGTTCTGGCATCGCTAAATAATAAAACAATTGCTTTTGCTCCTAATAAATCTTGGCTAGCAATTTTAGCAATAGAATTAATTGGAATTTTTACATTGGGCTGTAAGGTAAGGGTTGCAATTACTTCCCCGTTTTCATTTAAATCTAAGGCAGTAACTTTACCAACACTAAACCCATTATATAATATAGCATTCGAAACTTTTATGCCATTGATGTTTTCGTATTTGGCATAATAATCGACAGTATTGGTGAATAGTTCTTTACCTTTTAAAAAGTTATAACCTATTATCAATATGGTAATAGCGATAACGGTTAATGAGCCTACTTTGGTTTCGTTTGAAATTTTCACAAATGCTAATTTTGACAAATATAGCTTAATTTTCTTTTTCTAATTCGGTTTTAAATTCAATAAATGCCCTTAAAATAGAACTAGCTATAGCATTTTGGCCATTTTCGGAGGTTAAATATTGTTCTTCTTCTTTATTAGTTAAGAAACCAGTTTCAATTAAAATAGCAGGCATATTGGTTCTCCATAGTACCAAAAAGCTTTCTTGTTTAACTCCTCTGTTAAATCTTTGGTCAGTTTTAGAGAATTGACCTTGAATTTTAGCAGCTAATGAAACACTTTTATCTAGGTTTTCATTTTGATATAAAGAGAAAATGATATAGGCTTCGGTAGATTGTGGATCGAAACCATCGTAAGTGGTTTCGTAGTTTTCTTCTAATAAAATTACCGAGTTTTCTCTTTTAGCTACATTTAAATTGGCCTCACTTTTCGACAATCCCATAGCATAGGTTTCGGTTCCGTAAGCGCTTTTATTTGGGTTTGCGTTACAATGAATGCTGATAAAAACATCTGCTTTGGCTTTGTTTGCAATGTTTGCACGTTCAGCCAATTCAATAAATTCGTCGGTGCTGCGGGTATAAATAACTTTTATATCAGGATTATTAGCATATATTTCTGCACCTAATTTTAAGGCAACGGCTAGTGTAACATCTTTTTCCCTAGAGAAGGAGCCTAAACAACCTGTATCGTGTCCACCATGGCCTGCATCAATTACCACCGTCTTAATTTTATAGGAATTCAGTGTAAATGAATAAAATATAAAGCTGGTAATTAGTAAAAAGAGTATAAGAATTGATTGACTTAGTCGTTTGAGCATTATAAATTGCTTAAAATTTTGTTACTTCGCATTGCAAAAATAGTATTCATTTTTAAATTGAAACTACTAAAATCGGTATTTCCACTATTGTTAATAAGTTTTTTCGGATCCATGAGTTCTGGAAAGGCCGAATCGAGCTTGCTTTCAAAAACCAACATTCAATTAGATTCCCTCACTAAATCGTTAAACGATCCACTTGTGCCAGATAGTATCCTTTTAAAAATAAAGAAAAAGGCCATTCAATCTAAAATTAAATACAGCGCTAAGGATTCTATCGTTTATAATTTAAAAAAAAATGAAGTTTATTTATATAATGGCGCCGAGGTTTATTACGAAGACATTATTCTAAAAGCAGCTTTCATAAAAATTGATCAAAAAAACAAAGTAGTTTATGCCATTGGTTTGCTTGATTCTACTGGTATATTAAAAGGTAAACCTGTTTTTACCGAAGGGTCGCAAACATACGATGCGCAAGAGTTAGCCTATAATTTCGAAACCAAAAAAGGTAAAATCAAAGAAGTGATTACTTCCGAAGGCGAAGGTTTTCTGCACGCTAACGAAGTAAAGAAAAACGAATTCGATGAGGTGTTTATTCGTAATGGAAAATATACTACCTGCAATCAATCGCATCCTCATTTTTATATTGCTTTAACAAAAGCCAAAAACACTTCCGATAAAACCGTTTCGGGTCCAGCCTATTTAGTAATTGAAGATGTTCCCTTGCCATTAGCCGTTCCATTTGGCTTCTTTCCAAGGTTAAAAGGAAGTTCGTCTGGAGTAGTCATACCAGAAATTGGAGAAGACCGCACCCTGGGCTTCTTTTTACGAAATGGGGGTTATTATTTTGCTATCAACGAAAAAGTAGATTTATCTATCAAAGGAGATATTTATTCAAAAGGTAGTTATGGTTTAAGTGGAGTCACACGGTATAATAATCGTTACCAATACAACGGCGCATTGGCTGCTGGTTTTACCAATCGAAAAATTGGGGAACCAGAAACTGCCGAATATGCTTTAAGTCAAGATTTTTATATCCGTTGGACCCATAACCAAGATCCAAAAGCAATTCCGGGTTCGAGGTTTAGTGCGGCAGTCAATATTGCATCAAGAAATAACTTCCGAAATAATATTACCCCCAACATTCAATCCATCACCCAAAATAATTTATCTTCTTCGGTGAGTTATGCTAAAACCTGGGAAGGCACACCATTTAGTATGTCTAGCTCTTTAACGCATAATCAAAACTTACAAACCGGACAAGTTAGTTTAGGTTTGCCTCGCGTTAACTTTAGTATGTCTCGTATCAATCCATTTGATTCTAAAAATAGGGTAGGACCTCAAAAATGGTATCATAAAATTGGCATGAACTACACCCTCGATTTAGAAAATAGAATAGATACTTACGATAGTTTGTTATTTAAAAGTTTAGCCAGTAATCAAGTTCAAAATGGCATGCGTCATAGTTTGCCAATATCGACCTCTTTTAATGTGTTAAAGTACTTTACCTTGAGTCCATATTTAAATTACAACGAACGCTGGTATTTTAATTCCATTGAAAAATTTTGGGACGGTGCTAAAGTAATAACCGACACCCTAGATGGCTTCAAACAAGCTAGAGATTATAGTTTGGGCTTTTCACTCACTACTCGGGTGTATGGTATGTTCAATGTTAATACATTCGGCATTTCGGCAATTAGACATGTATTTACACCAGCTATTTCTTATTCCTTTAGACCAGATTTTAGCACCGAAAGTTTTGGCTATTATAAATTTGTTCAAACCGATACCAGTGGAAAATTAACTCCTTACTCCATTTTTCAAAATGGAATCTATGGTTCACCTGGTGCAGGAAAATCTAGTTTGCTTTCTTTTTCTTTAGATAATAATTTAGAAATGAAAACCAGTAAAGCAGTAGATACAGGTTTGCTGATTAAAAAAGTGAAGTTATTTGAAAGTTTACGATTAACTGGAAATTATAATTTAGCAGTAGACTCGCTCAAACTCTCTGTAATTAATATAGTTGCGCGTACTTTGTTATTTGAAAAAGTAAATATTGATTTAAACGCTGCTTACGATATATATGGTTTACAATTAGATCAATTCGGAAATTATAGGCGCATCAACAAAACCCAATACCAACAAGATAAACAATTGGCTCGCTTGGTTGCTGCTACCATGTCATTAAGTACCAATCTAAATCCATCAGCCTTTAAAAAATCAACTAACAACGAACAATCTGTGAAAATAAAAAATCAATTAGATAGAATTGATAATGATTTATTGAACAGAAATACGGTATACTATGTAGATTGGACTATACCTTGGAATATCGCTATTAATTATTTATTAAGTTATTCAAAACCTTTAAATACAGCCTATACAAGTAATGCCTTAAATATTAATGGAGATGTAAGTTTAACCAAAAAATGGAAAGTCGGATTTTCTTCTGGCTATGATTTTTATGCAAAAGATATTACGCTTACCTCTTTAAATATTATCAGAGATTTACATTGCTGGGATTTAACTGTTAATTGGATTCCGTTTGGAACTTATCAAAGATACAGTGTGTTGCTAAAAGTAAGATCTTCTGTTTTGCAAGATTTAAAACTCACCAAACGCAGAGAATTTTACGAAAGAGATTAGCGATTAAAAACTTTTTTCAAGATAGCAGAAACCCTTGCTGAAGGGTTCTTCCTGATTTGTAATTCTTGTTCGGCAACCACAATAAATAATCCATCAATTGCTTTTTGAGTAGCATATTCGCTTAAGTTTGGATTCATTTTTTCTACCATTGGAATTCTGTTATAAGCCACCACTAATTGTTCCCAATATTTGGTTGCACTTACTTTGTGCAAAGAATTTTCTACAATGGGTTTGAATTTATCGAGCAATAAGGCCTGTGTATTTTGCTTTAAATATTGTGTGGCAGCATCATCTTTTCCATTCAAAATGCTTAATCCATCTGCAATGCTCATGCCTTTAACAGCGTTAACAAATATAGGAGCCGCTTCTTTTGCAGCATCTTCGGCAGCCCTATTTAAGCTTAATAAAAAATCGTTTACTAATTTTTCTTGACCAAAACTCCTTAGCATTTGCTCCATTTTTTTAGCTTCGCTCGGAAAGGGAATATAAAGTTTCGGATTTTTATAATACCCATCAACTGCAGCAGCAGCTTTACTTGCATTGTTACTTCCTACCGTTAGGGCCTCTCTTAATCCCTCAATAATTTCGTCGTTGCTCAAGGGGTTATTTCCTGTGTTAACTTGTTTAACAATACTTTGTCCTTGTTTTTTCAGTTTATTATAGTCAATTTGTGCTATCGAAAATTGTGCTGCAAATAAAATGATGGCTAAGAAATAATATTTTTTCATTTTGTTTTTTTTGATGGTTTACAATTTTAATAATTTTCTTTTGATAAAAACGATACAATTAACAAGATGTTTGCAGAAATAATTACCATAGGCGACGAATTACTCATAGGTCAAGTTGTCGATACTAATTCGGCTTGGATGGCTCAAAAACTCAATGCCATTGGCATTCGAGTAAAACAAATTACTTCTGTTTCGGATAATGCAGCACATATTTATACTGCTCTTGCCGAAGCTAAAGAACGAGCAGAGGTGGTATTTATTACGGGTGGATTAGGTCCTACTAAAGATGACATTACTAAAAGCGTATTGCTTGATTTTTTTGGCGGTGAATTAGTCATTAATGAGCAAGCACTCCAAAATATACAGACCATCTTTGCAAGGTATAATAAACCAATATTTCCCGCAAACCACCAACAGGCAGCAGTTCCATCATCTTGCGAAATTATTTTAAACTTACAAGGCACAGCGCCAGGAATGTACTTCTATCAAAACAATTGTCATTATTTTTCGATGCCAGGTGTACCTTTTGAAATGATAGACATGATGGAAAATAGCATTATTCCAAAATTAAGCCAAACCTTAAAATTGCCTTTTGTTTTACACGAAACCATTTTAACAGCAGGCATAGGAGAGTCCTTTTTAGCAGACTTAATTATAGAAGAAGAAGCGCAATTGCCAGCACATATTCAATTGGCTTATCTACCCAAATTAGGACAAGTGCGATTGAGACTCAGTGCACATGGAGACAATCGAGCAGCACTGGAAGAAGAAATTAACTTTCATAAAAAGGCCATTGCGGCTAAAATAGCTGAATATGTGGTGTCTTTAACCGATATCAACATAGAAGAAGTTATTTTACAATTGTTAGCTTCACACAACAGCACCTTAGCGACTGCCGAAAGTTGTACCGGTGGATATATAGGACATTTACTCACTGCAATTCCTGGTTCATCTAAATCCTATTTAGGTGGAGGTATTACCTATTCTTACGGATTAAAAGAAAGCGTATTAGGCGTTAAATTAGATACTTTAAGCCAAACTGGTGCTGTAAGTGAGGAAACGGTAACAGAAATGGTTTTAGGCGCTCTAAAAGCCTTTAATTCGGATTATGCTATAGCTTGTTCTGGAATCGCTGGGCCCGATGGTGGCACACCTGATAAACCAGTTGGAACGGTATGGATTGCCGTTGCAAGTAAGAATAAGGTGCTTGTAAAAAAGTTTTTATTTGGTAATAAAAGAATGCAAAACATTGAAAGAACAGCAGTTAGTGCACTTTACATGCTTTATAGACTCCTCAAAGAGAATTAAAATTGAAGGATAAGCGAAATTCGATTATTTTTGTGCGTTGAAATAAATATTTATTGAAATAAGAATTATGGCTCAATACGAATTATTACTTCCTAAAATGGGTGAAAGTGTTGCCGAAGCAACCATCATTAAATGGGTGAAAGCTGCTGGCGATGCAATAGATGCAGATGAATCTGTATTAGAAATTGCAACCGATAAAGTTGATTCGGAAGTACCCTCACCAGTTGCGGGAACTTTGGTAAAAACATTATTTAATGAAGGTGATGTAGTAAAAGTGGGTGCCGTAATTGCAATTATTGAAACCGAAGCCGGTGCTGTTACTGCTGCACCTGCCCTGCAAGCTCCCGTTGCAGTACCCTCTGCCATACCAGGAATTGCCTTAACCGAAGCAATATCAGATAGTCCAAGAATTTCGAATGCAGAAAATAGATTTTATTCACCATTGGTTAAAAGCATTGCGGCTAGCGAAGGATTAGCTCAACATGAATTAGATAGCATTGCTGGATCGGGTAACGACGGTCGCGTAACTAAAAATGATATATTAAATTATTTAAGTAATAGAAAAGCTGGAACACCGCAAACGGCTCCAACACCTGCTGTGGCAGCAGCTCCAGCTCCTGTAGCAACTGCTCCAACAACACCAATGGCAGCAAGTGTTTCTGAAATTAAAATCAATACACCGAATGTAACAGTTCATGCAGGCGACGAAGTCATAGAAATGGATCGCATGAGAAAACTCATTGCAGACCATATGGTTATGAGTAAACATGTTTCCCCTCATGT
Organism: Sphingobacteriales bacterium; assembly: GCA_947505035.1. GTDB lineage: Bacteria > Bacteroidota > Bacteroidia > Sphingobacteriales > Sphingobacteriaceae > CAIKLP01. Next base: position 4,102 of record CANNIS010000035.1, on the reverse strand, counting down.
TACTTCATTTGTAGAAGCCGATGTAACCAACATTGTTAGATGGAGAGAAAGGATTAAAAAAGATTTCGAGAAAAAAGAAGGAGAGAAAATTACTTTTACGCCGATTTTTATTGAGGCATTAGTTAAAACAATCAAAGATTTTCCAATGATCAATGTTTCTTTAAATGGAACACAAATAATCAAAAGAAAAAACATCAATATAGGTATGGCAGCTGCATTGCCTTCTGGAAATTTAATTGTTCCAGTAATTAAAAATGCAGATCAAATGAATTTAATTGGCATCACTAAAGTGGTTAACGATTTAGCTAATCGTGCAAGAAATAATAAATTAACACCAGATGAAATTTCGGGCGGAACTTATACTTTAACCAATGTGGGTTCTTTCGGTAATGTAATGGGAACGCCTATTATCAATCAACCTCAAGTAGCTATTATGGCAGTTGGTGCGATTAGAAAAATGCCAGCAGTAATAGAAACGCCAGATGGAGATATGATTGCCATCAGACATAAAATGTACTTATCACATTCTTACGATCACCGAATTGTAGATGGTGCTTTAGGTGGACAATTTGTTCGTCGTTTTGCAGATTACTTAGAAGCATTCGACCCCAATAGAATTTTATAAAATAGATGTCACATACACACGACGACTTGCTTCAATTATTGCAAAATAATAAGAATTGGGTAAATGAAAAATTAGGTATTCGTACCGATTTTTTTAGCCGATTAAAAGGCATACAAACACCGCAATACTTATGGATTGGCTGTTCTGATAGTCGTGTGCCAGCTAACGAAATAGTTGGATTAGAACCAGGCGAATTATTTGTTCATAGAAATATTGCGAATGTGGTAGTGGCTTCCGATATAAACTGCATGTCGGTTATTCAATATGCGGTTGAAATTCTAAAAGTAAAACACATTATTGTAACAGGACATTATGGTTGTGGTGGGGTAGATGCAGCCATGCAAAATCAATCATTTGGTTTAATGGATGCTTGGTTAGCCAAAATAAAAGATGTTTACAAAAAACACCAAAGCCAAGTAGATCAAATTCAAAGCCACGATGATCGCTTGCATTTAATGTGTGAATTAAATGTAAGAGAACAAGTGTTAAATGTTTGTCAAACATCCATTGTTCAAAATGCATGGAAAACCGAACAGTCTTTAACGGTGCACGGTTGGATATTCGATATTTCGGATGGTGTATTGGTAGATTTACATACCACTATAGACGAACCGGGTAATTTATCTCAATACTAGTTGAACCGTATTTCTACTTCTTTGTTCAATTAAGATTTCTTTGTTCTTCGTGATTTCGTCTATGCTTGCTTGGTTATAATGTCTCAAAGTAACTAAGGAAAGCGATTCGTTGTAATAAACTTTAAAATCTTGTTTTAATACCCCAATAATTTGATTCAATTTTTCTTCGTGGTAGTCAAAGCAACATGTCCAGGTCATGGCTGAGTTTTGCATGGTATTAATTTTGATGTTTGCTTTTGCAAAATGCCCTAAAATGGTACTTAAGTTTTGTTCAGAAATAAAAGAAAAATCTCTACTCGAAATACTCATCAAAACTTGCTCCTTTTTTACAATAATGGTAGGAATGGAGTAAGTCATTTTTTCAAATTGTCCAATATGAGTGCCCGTTCCGGCATGATCTAAAAATGGTTTTACAAATAAGGGAATGAGCTTATTTTGTAAGGGTTTTATCGTTTTAGGGTGAATAACAGTTGCGCCATAATAAGTCATTTCTAGCGCTTCTGAATAGGGAAGGCGTTCGAATTTTTCGGTATTTGAAAATAATTTAGGATCGGCATTTAATACGCCATCAACATCTTTCCAAATGGTAACCGATGTGGCATTTAGACAGGCAGCAAAAATGGCTGCAGAATAATCGGAACCTTCGCGACCTAAAGTTGTTGAAAAATTCTCGGATGTACCTCCAATAAATCCTTGCGTAACAATCATTTTTTCGGACAATAATTTCGGAAAATCTTGTTGAATTAATGCGCTAGTTTCTTCCCAATTTACTTTTCCTTCTTGGTAATTATTATCTGTTTGAATATAACTTCTGGCATCTACCCAAATGCATGGTAATCCAGTGTAGTTAAGGTATGCAGCAATAATTTTAGTTGAAAGAATTTCTCCTAATGATACAATTTGATCGTATATAAATGCGGTATTTTCGTGAGGAGGTTCTTCTAATATCCAATCTAATTCTACAAATACATTTTCAATTTCATTGATTAAATGGGTGTTACTTTCTGCAAATAAATCTTGGATTATTTGAAGATGCATTTGTTTAATGGCAAGTACTTTTGAAGATAAATCCGCATTGGCATTTCTAAAGCTTTTGCAAACTTCTTCTAAGGCATTGGTTGTTTTTGCCATCGCAGAAACGACCATTACTGTTTCTTTGGTGCTTTGCTTACTAAGTAAAACGCTAATGTTTTTAACTGCTTCGGCATCTTTAACAGATGCGCCTCCAAATTTAAATACTTGCATTTGATGAGTTGATTTGTTCGGTTGTTAAACTACAGTTGATCCATTCAGAATCAAAACTGCTTGCATATTTTTCATAAAATTGAATTGCTTTTTCGTTCCAATCAAGCACTTGCCATACAATTCCTTTTAATTCTTTTGTTTTAGCTTCTTCAATTAATTGATTCATTAATAGCCTGCCGATGCCTTTGCCTCTAGCATTTTCGGTTACTAAAATATCTTCTAAATACATTCTACTTCCTTTCCAAGTAGAATAGCGAATATAATATAAGGCAAATGCATCAATTTGTTTGTGTTCGTTTTCGTGCACAAAAGCCCACCATACGGGGTTTTCGCCAAATCCGGCGTTTTGCATTTCTGCTAAAGTTACACTTACTTCGTTTGGTGCTTTTTCAAAAATAGCCAATTCTTTAATCAAAGTTAAAATGCTTGGACAATCCGAAATTACTGCTCGTCTGATCATTTATTATTAATTTCTTGGCACAATTTTAATTTCTTCTTCTCTTACTTCTTTGTTTTTTCTAAATGGACGGATTATTAATCGGGTGCCATTATCGTAACTAAAGTAATTCCAGATCCAATTTATTAAAACTATTAATTTATTTCTAAATCCTACTAAAAATAATAGGTGTAAAAACATCCAAACAAACCAAGCAAATACACCTTGAAACCTGAAGAATGGTAAATCGACCACGGCCTTGTTTCTGCCTATGGTAGCCATTGCGCCAAGGTCTTTAAATTTAAAAGCGGTTAAGGGTCTATGATTTACAATATTGATAATATTATGGGCAAGGTTTTTACCGTGTTGTATGGCAGCTTGTGCCACACCCGGGTGTCCATTAGGATAGTCTTCGGATTGCATGGCACATACATCGCCAATCGCAAAAATATGTTCGTAACCAATTACCATATTATATTGGTCAACTTTTAATTTACTGCCACTTTCAGTAAGATTACTATCTAATCCGGCTATTGTAGCGGCTTTCACGCCAGCTGTCCAAATCAAATTCGAAGTATTTATAATAACGCCACTTGCTAAGGTTGCGTTTAAGCTATTATAGCTCTTCACAGAATCATTTGTTCTTACCCGAACACCCATTTCTACCAAAAACTCTTCCGCGCGTTTAGAGGCTTGTTCGGACATGCCGTTTAATAATCTAGGCGCACGCTCTATGATATTAATTTGCATTTTACTGAAGTCTAAATCTGGATAATCATTTGGTAAAACATGTAATTTTAATTCTGCCAATGCGCCAGCTGTTTCAACGCCAGTAGGGCCTCCACCCACAATCACAAAATTCATTAATTGTGCTTGCTCATCTGATTTATCTTTTAATAAAGCATCTTCGAAATTTTGTAAAATTAAACTTCTTAAATTCAATGCCTCTGGAATACTTTTCATTGGCATCGAATTATCTTTGATTTCTTGATTACCAAAAAAGTTTGTTTTTGATCCAGTGGCTATTACTAAAAAGTCGTAAGAAATTTCGCCAATACTGGTTAATATTGTTTTCTTTTCGGGCTGAATGAAATCTACCCTGGCCAATCTTACAATAATATTTTGATGGTGCTTAAATATTTTACGCAATGGAAATGCAAT
>CANNIS010000034.1 GCA_947505035.1 Sphingobacteriales bacterium | reverse complement strand
TGCATTCATTCCGGGAGCATCGCCTCCAGAAGTTAAAACTGCAATTCTTTTGATATTTGTAGACATTTTGATTGATTTATGAGCTAAAGATAAACAATAATTGTAGCTTGTACACTAAGTAAGCAAAAATCTATATTTTAAGGCTTTTCTACCCATAAATTATCTTCTTTGATAATTTCAATTAAGCCATCAACGGCATCGGCAGTATTTACATTTTTGCGAACCACCTCCATGCCTCTGTATAGCGTTATTTTGCCTGGTCCCGCACCCACATAACCATAATCGGCGTCGGCCATTTCACCCGGACCATTTACAATACAACCCATGATACCAATTTTTAAACCTTTGAGGTGATCTGTTTTAGACCGAATCAATTGGGTCGTTTCTTGCAAATCAAATAAGGTGCGTCCGCAAGAAGGACAAGAAATATATTCTGTTTTAGAAATACGCATGCGACTAGCTTGCAATAAACCAAATGCAATGGCATTAGTTGCTCTAGGCGTAATACTTTTGATAGTTGATATACAAACTCCATCAGAATAACCATCGATTAATAATGCGCCAAAATCTGTTGCGGCATGTAATTGTAATTGGGTTAAATCTGCTATTTGATATTTTCTTTTAATAATGACAGGGCAAGGAATCTGATGATTGACTAATTGGAAAAAGAAAGCCCTTATTGCGGCAAAGCTATCGTCTTCGTTTGTTTGCAAACAAATAATTGCTTTAGCATCATTTTTAATTTTTTCAAAAATTGCTGTTGTAAATTCATTTGCATTTCCTGCAATTAAATGTATTGGCCAAATGCTATTTTCTAATGACAAATAAGCAGTAGTGGTAAATAATGGAATGGTGTTTTCTAAAGATTCGAATTGCTCCCAAACTGCATAATCTACTACCTTTCGGAGGTTACCTGGCAAACTAAACTCAGGCATGTGTTTGCCTAAATAAATCCAATCTGCAGCAAGATCGGTCATCGAATATTTATCTAAAATTTCGGAATAAATATAACCAATGCTCGACAATTGTAATTCGGCTAACAAAGGCTCTTGAGAAAAATCGGCCATCACAATCGGGACTAAATTTCCACCCACATTTTCTACTGCAGTGGTAATTCTTCTTTGATGAAGATAAGGATTGAATGCACTAGGAATTGCAACTTTAGCAACTGTATTATTCGAATTTAATTTTTCATACCTATCGGCCAAAGCTTTCGCTACTGGTGCTTCTAGCTCGGGCTCTTCTGTTAAAGAAACGCGAATGGTATCGCCTAAACCATCTGCCAACAAGGTACCAATGCCAACCGCAGATTTAATTCTGCCGTCTTCGCCATCGCCTGCTTCTGTTACGCCTAAATGCAAAGGATAATTCATGTTTTCTTTGGTCATGGTAGCAACCAATAAACGATACGCTTGTACCATTACTTGGGTATTACTAGACTTCATAGAAACGACTAAATTGTGGAAGTTTTCTGCTTCACACATTCTAATAAATTCCATAGCAGATTCGACCATGCCCATGGGTGTATCGCCATGCCAGCTCATGATACGATCAGATAATGAACCATGATTGGTGCCAATTCTTAAAGCAGTTCCATATTCTTTACAAATATGAATCAGTGGTACAAATCTTTTGCGAATGCGTTCCACTTCTTCTTCATATTCAAATTGCGTATAAGTTAGTTGTTCGAATTTTTTCTTATCGACATAATTGCCCGGATTAACCCTTACCTTCTCTACTATTCTTGCGGCTGCTTCTGCTGCATTAGGTGTAAAATGTATATCGGCTACTAATGGTACATGACAATTTCTAGCAATTAATTCTTTTTTGATTGCCGCTAAATTTGCGGCTTCTTTAATACTCGGTGCGGTAATTCTAACATATTCGCAACCAGCTTCGACCATTCGTATGGTTTGCTCCACCGTGGCGATGGTATCCATGGTATCGGTGGTGGTCATCGATTGAATACGGATTGGATGATGCGCACCCATGGGCACATTGCCAATGAGTACTTCTCTAGTTAAATACCGTTTGTAGGTAAATAAATCGGGGCAATAAATACCTGCTAGCTCTTTCAAAATCAATATAAGTTAATAACAACGCATACGAAAATAACAAAAAAACGGCTAATAGGTTTACGAAAAATAAATTAATATTGAATGATTTCTACACTAGAAATACCTGCATCAATTGTTAGGTCTATTTTTTTTGCATTTGGCAGGGTCGATTTATAGACATAATAATTTTCGTCCACTTTTTCGAAGCCATTTAAAGATTTTGCAGAAAGCACCGCGTCAATGTTTAATTCACAATTAATACTTTTCGGAATTCTTAATATAATACTCGAGGCCCCTGCATTGACCACGACTTTTGCATTTTGTAAATCAGAAAGTTTGATATCTAATGATGCGGCACCGGCATCTATCGCTAATTCACGAACCTTATATTTGCTTAAATCGAAATTTACCTCACCAGCTCCTAAATCAAAATCTAAATCCCAAATTGCATTGGCATTCAAAAATAAATCTACTTTGTTTGCATTCCATTTTTTATCTCCTAAATCAATTTTGGCATCCGCATCCATTTTTAAAGTAATGTTTTCTACCGAATCGTTTTGCACTTGTTCCATTACATAACCACTACCATTCATTGGCATGTTAGCTGCAAATAATAATGGGGTGGTATCTGTAAGTACAAATTGTGCAGCGCCGCCAGAAAAATACAAACTTGCAAATTGGGTATTGTTTGTATTTTCTACTGTAAAAGTAGGTGAAGTTGAACTTTGTGTTGAACTTAAATCATCAACTTCGCCTTGCTCCATGCGGCTATTCCAACTAAGCCCCTTGATACACAATAAAACAATCAATAAAATCATTAAAACCGGTAGCAACCAATTTAATCGGCTATTGGACGTGCCTCTAATTAAACTATTGATACCGGCAAAAATGAGCAGCACTGGCCAGAATCTGAAAATTAAATTCCAGTTAATTTCAAAACATAATAAATCGAAATTGCGCAAAATAAGTAAAGCGCCAACTACCACCCAAAATAATCCCCAGCTAATATTTTTTGAATTCATCTTAGTTTTGATTCTTTTTTGAATTGGTATACAACATGCCAATACCAATAGAAATTAAAATTAAAGGCCATAATTTTTGAAAGGAAATCCAAGGAATAAATTCATCGGCTAAAAATATAACACCTAATGTAATGAGCACTAATGCACCAATTACATTTTCTTTTTTTAATTTTATTTCTTTTGGAAAAACGGTCGATTCATTTGCCTCAAATGTTTCCTCGCTATTGTTTTCTTGAAATGTTTGACTGCGCTCTGGTAATACAATCCAAAGAATTACATACATTAAAAAACCTGAACCAAAGCCTAATAAAGCAACTAAAAATAAGGCCCTAATTAAAGTAATATCTACTTCGAAATATTCGCCTAAACCCGCGCATACGCCACCGATTTTACCTTTTTGTTTATTCCTAAATAATTGTTTAGTGTTCATAATATTTATTTTCTATACAAAGAAATATATTTTTTAACTAGCACCGGACTAAGTATCTTAAAAATTACAATGTGCCCAATTGCGGGCGAATAATAATTTCGTCCATACATGCACCAGAAGATAGCGAATAAGCATTGTAGATAGCCGATGCAACGTCTTCGGGTTGTATAAAACGTTCGGCTGGTAAAGTGGTGCCTTCCCATGATGCAGTAAGCGTGGAACCTGGAATAACCGCAGTAACCTTAATGCCTTTGGTCATGAGGTCTTCTCTAAGGCATTTGGTAAAACCATATAATGCATATTTACTTACGGTATAAGAAATAGCGGCTGGAATTGGCGTAATATTTGCCACCGAACACATATTGAAAATATGACCATGACGCTGCTCTAAAAACAAGGGCAATAAACCTTTGGTGATGTTTACAGCCGAAATTAAATTAATCGCAAGCATTTGGCTCAAGGCATTATCGGGTTCGGAATGCACATCGGCGGCTATATACGAACCAGCATTATTGATGAGCGCATCTATGGGTTTTTTTAAAGCCAATATGCTAGATATTAAAAACTGAATACTTGTTTCGTCTGCTAAATCGGCCGCAATGCAGTTAACCTGCACCCCATAAGCTTCGTATAATTGTTTTGATTGAAAATCTAAATCGGATTGACTTCTGGCAATCGTAATTAAATTATGCCCTTCGGCAGCAAATTTATGCGCCAATGCATTCCCTATACCTTTGGTAGAACCTGTAATGATGATACTCATATCTGCTTTTTACAAGTTTAATTATATTTTCGAAAAAACAAGAATTTTCAATTGCTATTCTATGCTATAAAATCAATCAAATTCTTTACTTTTACAAATAAAAATAAGCATGTTTTTTTATCATTTCGGCAAATATCTGCTATTCTTAAAGAATGTATTTACCAAACCAGAAAACCTGAAAGTTTACTGGAAAGAAATTGTGCGCGAAATGAACCTCATTGGTGTTGGCTCATTTGGTATCATTGCGGTTATTTCGATATTCTTAGGGGCCGTAACTTGTATACAAACAGCCTACCAATTAGTAAGTAATTTAATTCCTCGAGATATTATTGGCGTAATTACTAGAGATTCGGTAATTATCGAATTTAGTCCAACCATTTGTTTATTAGTTTTAGCCGGAAGAGTTGGCGGAAGTATCGCTTCTGAATTAGGCACCATGCGGGTAACCGAACAAATAGATGCCTTAGAAATAATGGGGGTAAATTCTTCAGGCTATTTAGTGCTTCCAAAAATAATTGCTTCGGTGATTACTATTCCAATGTTGGTGGTTATTTCTATGTTCTTAGGTATTTTTAGTGCGTATTTAATTGGGCCACTTACCGGTGTTATTTCTGGTGCCGAATTTATTTCGGGAGTGCTCAGAGATTGGAATCCCTATATTGTTTTTGTAGCATTGATTAAAACTTATATTTTTTCTTTTTTATTGTCAAGCATTTCTGCTTACCAAGGATTTTACACCAAAGGTGGTGCCTTAGATGTAGGCGTATCAAGTACCAAAGCGGTGGTCTATAGTTCCGTATTAATTTTATTTGCAGATTATTTAGTCGCTCAAGTTTTATTATAATGATTGAATTAAAAAACGTTTCTAAATCTTTTGATAGCAATCAGATATTAAAGAATATCAGCGCTACATTTAAACCAGGCATTACCAATATGATTATTGGTGGAAGTGGTTCGGGTAAAACTACGCTGCTCAAATGCATGATTGGCTTACACGAAATAGATGCCGGAGAAATTAATTATGACGGCGTAGACTTTAGCAAATTAGACTTTAAAGAAAAAATTCCCATCAGAAAAGAAATAGGTATGCTTTTTCAAAGTGCGGCATTATTTGATTCGATGAATGTAGAAGATAATATTTTATTTCCGCTGAATATGTTTAGTGATTTTACAAAGGAAGAAAAGTTAGACCGCATCAATTTTTGTTTAAAAAGGGTGAATCTTGAAAATGTAAATCAACTTAAAATTGCTGATTTATCGGGTGGAATGAAAAAAAGAGTGGGCATTGCAAGGGCCATTGCCATGCAACCCAAATACTTATTTTGCGATGAGCCTAACTCTGGATTAGACCCTAAAACATCGATTATTATTGATAATTTAATCAGAGAAATTACTTTAGAATATCAAATTACAACGGTCATCAATTCACACGATATGAATTCGGTGATGGAAATTGGCGACCATATTATTTTTTTACATCAAGGACAAAACTGGTGGGAAGGATCCAATACCGAATTAATTAAATCAGATAATCAAGAAGTCAACGAATTTGTTTTTGCAAGCAAATTAATGAAATCTAAATACCAATAAAATAATTGCGCATGATAACAATGTTAAGCCCAACCCAATGGGAAGACTACGAATTAATAGACTGTGGAAATTTCGAAAAGCTCGAAAGATTTGGCAAGTACATTACCATTAGGCCAGAGCCTCAAGCTATTTGGGACCCTGCATTGTCTATCAAAGAATGGGAAAAATTAGCGCATGTAAAATTTAAATCTAAAAGTAGTTCTAGCGGAGAATGGGTTAAATTAAAAAATCCAGTTGCCGACAGATGGCATATTAAATACAAAACTAAAGACATCGATATTCAATTTAGATTGGCTTTTACTTCGTTCAAACATGTTGGTGTTTTTCCAGAACAAGCTGCCAATTGGGATTATGCGGCTAAGGCCATTAAGGCAATGAAAATAACCGCGCCTAAGGTGTTGAATTTATTTGCCTATACCGGCGGAGCTTCGCTTGCAGCAAGGTCTGCAGGCGCAGAAGTAACCCATGTGGATTCGATTAAACAAGTGGTTACTTGGGCAAACGAAAACCAAGAACTTTCTAATTTAAAAGATATTAAATGGGTAGTAGAAGATGCTTTGAAATTTGTAAAGCGTGAAGTAAAGCGTGGAAAAAAATACAATGGCATTATTTTAGACCCTCCTGCATTTGGTCATGGACCCAATGGCGAAAAATGGAAACTAGAAGACAGCATCAACGAAATTATGAAAGATGTTGCGCAACTAGCAGACCCCGATAATTTCTTTTTAATACTGAATACTTATTCTTTAGGATTCTCTTCGCTCATTGTAGAAAACCTAATTAAATCCTCTTTTAAAAAAACCGATAACTTAACTATTGGCGAACTTTATTTGCAAGCTAGTAAAGGCGCTAAATTACCCTTGGGTGTTTTTGGAAAAATTCAGTACATCAAGTAAGAATTTCTGTTAAAAATGTTTATTTGTTTTAAACAAAAATTCTATTCCCATTTTAAATCCTACAGCTAATCTGTCATCAGGAATATTTTTATAATCAGGCCTTAGTTCAAGACTGTTTAGTATTAATTTATAATTAATCATTGGACTGAAATTTATTTGAAACCTACTACTTATTGGCTTTGAAAAAGTAGTTCCAATCATCAAAACAGCTCCTAGTTTTCTGTTTTTTAGTAAGTTGGTTTCTATAGTTGAAGTGCCATTAATATAATAAGATTTAATTTTGTAATCTATTATTTGATTAAACGCCAACCCCAAAAGTAAACTTGAAGCGAAATTTCTTTTAGAACTCAATTCAATATTAGCAATAATTGGAAAGTTTAAATACAAAGCGTCATATGCCCGTTTTTCAATGGAAAAAAATGGATCACCTTGTTCATTATATTGTTTTGCGCAGTAGTTTACCCCTGTACTTAACTTTAATTTTCGAATATAAGTGGAGCCAAGAAATGAAAACCCTTCATTTAATTGATTCGAGCGGGTGTCTCCTAAAAAGTAATAATTATAATTTATATCAAATTCTATGGATGATGTTTTATTTTCCTGACTATAAGAATTTAATGTCCAGAAGAATATGAAAAACAGACAAATTTGTGATTTTACCATATTACTGAAGGATTATTTTGTGAGTAATTATATTTTTATCCTGGTTGTTAATTATATAAAGATAATACGCTCCTTTTTTACAACTACTTAAATCTATACTTATAACTGATGAATTTAATCCATTAATTGAATTAATCGTTTTCCCATTAATGTCTATAACGTAAATATCATAAATTTTATAATTCAATAAATTAAAATCTACATTTATGCTACCAGAATTTGGATTTGGGAATACATAAATATTTTCATCCACAAAGGTTTTAGATTCGTGCAATTCTTGATCTTTTTGATTAAAAATAGAATTATTTAATGAATAATTTAAGAATAACGAATCGTGTCCTTCATTAGATATTCCGCCTTTAATGTAATCGTCATTAATCATTAAAGGACTATAAATTTGATTTTCTGGAGTTAATGTATTGATAACGGGAATACTAACATCTTGAGCTGGATCTCTCTGATAGTATTTTACATAATCTATTTCCATTTGAGATGGAAAAATAGTTGAATTCAAAGGAGAATTATTGCCATTCTGAATTGCAAAATTTAAAATAATTTGCATAGAATCCTTTGTGTAGATTCTATTCATAATATAAGGAGTCCAAGCATTAATTTGACATCCCGTTGATTGGCCTAAAATTGTATAATATCTATAATCAGTCCTTTTTATAGATCCATCTACAAACCATTGAATTTTATCTCTTTCCCAAATTAACGTAAAAACATGAAAATCTTGGGAAAAATCAACACCATCATAATAAGTTGCACAAGAAGATTTACTCCCATTTCCATAATAGTCAAAATGAATATTCATATTATGAACTTTAGTAGATTTAGTAGGATCATAATTTCCAAAAATATTTTTTTCATTCCAGAACTCAAATACATCAATTTCATTATAAACTGGATCACCACCAAACATCCAGAACGCAGGCCAAAAACCTTTACCATTTGCTATTTTAATTCTAGCTTCATATTTACCGAATGAAAATTTATTAATTGTTTCTATATTAGCTGAGGTATAATAGAAATACCTTTTGTTTACGCCTCTGTCTACACCATTGCAATATAAGTTAACGTTATCTGCAACTCCATCATCAGCTTTTGCATATACAGTTTCTTTTTTAGCAATTAGTTTTAACACACCATTACTTATCTCAACGTTTTGACCGTTTGTATAATACTGCTGTTCATCATTACAGAATCTTATTCGTGGTCCAAAAGCCCATTTCGATAAATCTAAACTATTACCATTGAAGTTATCTTCGAATATAAGAAGCCATGGATTAGCCTTACACTGATTAAAACTTACAGTAGGAATAATTTTTAGCCCTTCACATATAACTTGCGAATAAATTTTAGAAGAACACAGAATCAGTGAAATAAAAATAATTTTTTTGCAGTCCATATTTGAGCATTTTAACTTTTAAAACAAATGAGAAATACAAAACAAATGAGAAATAACTTTAATTTAAAAACAATAAAAAAATTAAAATTATTTAAACTAATAAAGATTTAATATGAATCATACCATAACTTACAATTCATATTTCAATTGAAAATTACATTAAAAATATTACTTTATTAAAAATTAAAAGATTCAAAAAACAGAAATCTTATAAAATTCTTTCCCAAATTCCCATTAATCTGCAATTTCTTAGCATCTTTGCGCCATGAGTAATTTTATATCGGCAGAACAATTAGGGCATTCATTTCAAGATAATTGGCTTTTTAAAGGTTTGAATTTAGGTTTGAATGCTGGCCAAAGAATGGCTTTAGTTGGTGTAAATGGCGCAGGTAAATCAACCCTGATGAAAATCTTATCGGGTAAAATACAACCACAAGAAGGAAAAGTAGTTGGTAATAAAGAATTAAGGGTAGGCTATTTAGACCAAGAACCCCTATTTGATGCAGCACAAAGTATCGCCGAATTTATCTTCTCAATGGATAATGTGCAACAGCAATTAATCAGAAGATACGAAGAACTCATCGAAGACCCTAACGCAGACGAAACCGAAATTGGTAAATTAACCGACGAATTATCGAACGCCAATGCATGGGAATACGAACACACCATTCGCCAAATATTAGGCACCTTAGGCATTCATCATTACGAACAAAAAATAGGCACGCTATCGGGAGGTCAGAAAAAAAGATTGGCTTTGGCTAAATTATTAATTGATGATCCAGATGTTTATATTTTAGATGAACCAACCAACCATTTAGACATTGATACCATTGAGTGGCTCGAAGAGTTTTTACGCATTGGTAATAAAACTATTTTATTGGTTACCCACGATCGTTATTTCTTAGACAATGTTTGTAACGAAGTGGCCGAACTCGAAAACGGTAAAGTATATACCTATAAAGGGAATTACAGCTATTACCTCGAGAAAAAAGCAGAGCGCGAAGCCATGGATGCTTCTAGCTTAGAGAAGAATTTAAATTTATTGCGCAAAGAATTAGAATGGATGCGCAGACAACCCAAAGCGCGAACCACTAAATCTAAATCGAGGATAGATTCATTTTACGATTTATCGGAGAAAACCAAAAACGGACCAAGTAAAAACTCGGTAGAGTTAAATGTAAAAATTGCAACGCAAGGAAATAAAATTATTGAATTACATCATGTTGACAAAAGTTTTGATGACAAAAATATTCTTCATGATTTTTCTTATGTATTTAAAAAAGGAGATAGAATTGGGGTAGCAGGAAAAAACGGAATGGGAAAATCTACCTTTTTGAATTTAGTGACACAACAAATTTTACCAAACAAAGGAAAAGTAATTGTTGGCGAAACTACTGTATTTGGCTATTACGAACAAAAGGGTTTGCAATTTGACGAGAGCGAACGCGTGATTGATATTGTAAAAAACATTGCCGAATACATTACCATGGCAGATGGTTCTACTATTTCTGCTTCGGCATTATTGACGAGATTTTTATTTCCGCCAGCTAAACAATATGGCATGGTGAGTAAATTAAGTGGTGGCGAAAGAAAGCGCTTACATTTAATGAGGGTATTGATCAAGAATCCAAATTTCTTAATCCTCGATGAGCCCACCAACGATTTGGATATTGACACCTTGAATGTACTCGAAGAGTTTTTGTTAAATTTTAAAGGATGTATTTTATTGGTTTCTCACGATAGGTATTTAGTAGATAAATTAACCGATCAACTATTTATTTTTGAAGGCGAAGGCAATGTACGTGTATACAATGGCAATTACACAGATTACCGTGTAGAAAGAGACGAAGCCGAAGACGCTAAAAAAGCGGCGCTAAAAGCAGAGAAAACAAAATCTATGGCTGCACCGGCGCCTGCGCCTGCAGCAAAAACTAAACTCAGCTATAAAGAACAAAAAGAAATTGAGACTTTAGAAAAAGAAATTACCGAATTAGAAAATAAAAAAGCAGTAATCAACGAAAAAATGCTGAGCGAAACAGGCGTCGATGAATTAATTCAATTAGCCAGCGACTTAGCCATTTGCACTGCCTTACTCGATGAAAAAGAAATGAGATTGTTAACTTTAATATAAAAAAAAGCGCTGAAATTCAGCGCTTTTTTTATTTAAAATAAGGTCGGTTGCGAATTGCCATCGACATCTAAATCGTCGGGATTCGTAATTTCCATTTCGATTGATTTTGTAATATCTTTTACTGGAACTGGCGCAGGCTTAGGCTTTGCTAAGTTTTTGGCTTTAATATCTGCCAATGTCTTTTGCAAATCTGCTAAGTCTCCTTCTTCTACTTCGTCCATGGCGGCAGAATTAGAAATATCTTCTACTGCATTGATTCTGAATTTAGAAACTTTATTACCAATCGCTTTCATTCCTTTTACATCGATAAAAGAAGCAACATTTATTTCCAAATCTTTAGGCGCTAATTTGCCTTCTTTTGCAAAAGAAACTTTAACGATCGGTTCTACTTGGGTACTTGCAAACCAACATTTAGAACCTGCACTTTCCATAATAAACGAGAACTTCTTATTGATAGTTGGGCTTTCGATTTGAAAGCGCTTTACATATGATGCTTTACTTTCTCCATCCATGTGAATGGCTGCAATCACGCGATCGGCATCGTATTTTTCTAATAAAAAATATTTATCATCGTAATGATTGCTGATGTCGAAGTTGGTTAGCTCGTACGAACCATCTACATAAAGAACCAATATTTTATCGTCTCCTTGGAAAGTACCCAAGAACCTTCCTCTGCCGTCTGTGTTAAGCCTATGAATCGCATCATCAAACCAAACTTCTCGGCCGCCAAGTGTACTCACCCCTTTAGATTTTAAAATAACTTTCTTCACTGGAAATTTAGTAATAATATTTCCTTGAGAAGCCCTGCCTTTAATAGCAATTTCGGCAAAGTCTAAATCAAAAGCCAACTTTCTTAATTTAGACATAGGCTTAAGGTTAACGGTAACGATTTCTGATTCACCATTTGGATTAGCGGTGAAATAGAGCACCTCCGTGCCTTTGGAGCCTTGCGATAAATCATATTCTTTATCTCTAGTTATACCTGTAATGGCAAATCTTTTCACAAATGATTTACCCGATGCACCATCTCTATACATTAAATGATAAACCGTACGATCATCATTCTTTTTAAATACGGCTGCATGAATAATATCTTTGCCCACAAATGTTTTCTCTGCTACTTTGATGACTTTGAATTTGCCATTGGCACAAAAAACAATGATGTCGTCGATATCAGAACAATCGCAAACATACTCGTCTTTCTTTAAACCTAAACCTACAAAACCTTCGTTTCTATTGATGAACAGCTTTTGGTTAGCCAAAGCAACCTGTGTTGCAGTAACTTTATCGAATAATTTTATTTCTGTTTTGCGCTCTTTTCCTTTGCTATATTTATCAAGCAATCTTTCGAAATAGGCAATCGAATATTCTGTTAAATTTTTAAGATTCGCTTTAACTTCTTTAATTTCTTTTTCAATTGCTTTTAAAATATCATCTGCTTTAAAGGCATCAAATTTAGAAATTCGCTTAATTTTAATTTCTGTTAAACTTAATATATCATCTTTGGTTACTTCTCTCAAAAGCTTACTTTTAAAAGGAGTTAAGCCTTTGTCGATAGTTTCCAATACCGACTCGAAAGTGGTACACTCTTCAATATCTCTGTATATTTTTTCTTCGATAAATATTTTTTCTAAAGAAGAAGCATGCCATTTCTCGTTTAATTCATCTAAGCGTATACTGAGTTCTTGTTTTAATAAAGCCTTGGTATGATTGGTGCTTTCAACTAAAATATCGTTCACACTCATAAAATACGGTTTGTCATTTTTAATGACACAGGTATTTGGCGAAACCGATACTTCGCAATCGGTAAAGGCATATAAGGCATCGATGGTGACATCTGGCGAAATTCCAGGCGCTAAATGCACCATAATTTCTACGTTTTTAGCCGTATTATCTTCGATTTTTTTAATCTTGATTTTACCTTTATCGTTGGCAGAAATAATACTATCAATTAAACTTCCAGTGGTAGTAGAAAAAGGAACTTCGGTAATGGCTAAGGTCTTTTTATCTTTCTCGATAATTCTGGCACGCACACGCACCCTTCCGCCACGCTGACCTTCGTTGTAATTTGTGAAATCTGCTAAGCCGCCTGTTAAAAAATCGGGCAATAAATTAGGACGATTACCTTTTAATATTTCAATAGAAGCTAAAATTAATTCGATGAAATTATGCGGTAATACTTTAGTGGCTAAACCTACCGCAATACCTTCTGCACCATGCGCCAGTAATAAAGGAAACTTAACAGGCAAAGTAATGGGCTCTCGATTTCTACCATCGTAAGATAATTGCCAGCTGGTAGTTTGCGGATTAAACACTACATCTAGCGCAAACTTAGAAAGCCTAGCCTCGATATATCTTGGAGCAGCTGCACTATCACCAGTAACGGGATCTCCCCAGTTTCCTTGACAATCAATTAATAAATTTTTCTGACCAATTTGTACCATCGCATCTCCGATAGAGGCATCTCCGTGCGGATGGTATTTCATGGTATTTCCAATTACATTGGCCGCCTTATTATATCGACCATCGTCCATTTCCTTGAGCGAATGTAAAATTCTTCTTTGAACAGGCTTTAAACCGTCGTACATATTTGGCACAGCTCTGTCTAAGATTACATAAGATGCGTAATCTAAAAACCAGTTTTCGTACAAACCAGTAATGGGTATAATATTATGATTTAATTTTTCTTCGTTTGGTATTTCCATAATTCGGGTTTCAATAATCCTTCACACAATTAATCGGCTAATTCGCCAGCAATTTCGGGCAATTCAGCGACGATTTCTTCTTTTTCAAATCGTAAATTTTTGACAATAAACTCTTGTCTTGCGGGTGTGTTTTTACCCATGTAGTATTCTAATAATTGTTGCATTTTTTGATCTTTCGGAATTATTACCGGATCGATGCGAATATCTTTGCCAATAAATAGCTCAAACTCTTCTGGCGAAATTTCTCCTAAACCTTTGAATCGAGTAATTTCAGATTTTTGTCCTAATTTATTCAGTGCGTTTTTTCTTTCCTGTTCCGAATAACAATAAATAGTTTCTTTTTTATTTCTTACTCGGAATAATGGCGTTTGTAAAATATACACATGACCCGCTTTTACTATGTCTGGAAAAAACTGTAAAAAGAAAGTCATCATCAATAATCGAATATGCATACCATCCACATCGGCATCGGTTGCAATCACAATATTATTATAGCGTAAGTTTTCTATACCATCTTCAATATTTAAGGCATGTTGCAATAAATTGAATTCTTCATTTTCGTAAACAATTTTTTTAGTAAGGCTGAAACAGTTTAGTGGCTTACCTTTCAAGCTAAACACCGCTTGCGTTTCTACATCTCTAGATTTAGTAATAGATCCACTTGCAGAATCTCCTTCGGTAATAAATAAAGTCGTATCAAATCTTCTGATATGTTTTTCGTCATCTAAATGCACTTTACAATCTCTGAGTTTTTTATTGTGTAAGGCTGCTTTTTTGGCACGCTCGTTAGCCAATTTTTTAATGCCCGCAATTTCTTTTCTTTCTCTTTCCGATTGCAGAATTCTTTTAAGCAAAGCATCGGCGGCATCAGCGTGTTTGTGCAAATAATTATCGAGTTCTTTTTTCAAAAAGTCGTTAATCCAATTTCGAATGCTTGGACCTTCTGGTGCCGCATTAATAGAACCTAATTTTGTTTTGGTTTGTGATTCAAATACGGGTTCTTGAATTCGAATACTAATTGCGGCAACAATAGAGGCCCTGATATCCGAAGCATCAAAATCTTTTTTATAATATTCCCTGATTGTTTTAACCACTGCTTCTCTGAAAGCCGCTTGGTGCGTGCCTCCTTGCGTAGTATGCTGTCCATTCACAAAGGAATAATACTCTTCGCCATATTGACTATTATGGGTCATGGCTATTTCCATATCCTCTCCTTTTAAATGAATAATTGGATAACGAATAGTTTCGTCTGTTTTTCTGTCTAATAAATCGTACAGCCCTTTTTGCGAAGCAAATTTTTCGCCATTTAATTGAATGGTTAAACCTGCATTCAAAAAAGCATAATTCCAAAGCATGTTTTCCATGAACTCATGGATATACCTAAAATTCCTAAAAATTTGATCGTCTGGAATAAAGGTAATGCAGGTTCCATTTTTTTGCGTGGTCGCTTCTTCTTTAAATTCTTGGGTTAATTCGCCGCGAGAAAATTCTGCTACTTTAGTTCTTCCATCTCTAAAAGATTGCACCTTAAAGCTAGCAGACAATGCATTTACAGCCTTTGTACCCACTCCGTTTAATCCTACCGATTTTTGAAATGCTTTAGAGTCGTACTTGCCTCCAGTATTAATTTTAGAAACACAATCGATTACTTTTCCTAAAGGAATTCCACGGCCATAATCTCTGACAATTACTTTGTGATCGGTAATCGTTAAATCAATTTGTTTGCCCACACCCATCACAAATTCATCGATAGAATTGTCGATGATTTCTTTCAATAAAATATATATACCATCGTCTAAACTCGAACCATCTCCAAGTTTACCAATGTACATGCCAGGTCTTAATCGAATATGCTCTTTCCAATCAAGCGACCGGATATCGTCTTCACTATAATTACTATTTGCCATTTTTTGTATTTAAAATTAATCTAAGAAGCCATTCAACAAATGGATCCAAAACCCAATTCAAACGAGCCAGGTTTGCACAAATCTAAAATTTTAGGGAATTAAGCGCAGGAAAAGATTTCCACAACAAGTCTGAAAGGCATTAAAAACAAGCCTTTGCTACAAAATCTAATTAAATATTGCCTGATTTTCAGTGATTTAAATAATTATGCTTCCATTAAATCTCTAATTACTACAGAGGCCATGGTACAGCCAAACATGGCTGGCATATAAGAAACTGTACCGATAATTGATTTTTTGGGGAATGCATTGGGGGTTTCGATGATTTTTGTTTTGTCTGCTGCTTCGGGCGAAAAAACCACTTTAACTCCTTTTCGAGTACCTAAATGATACAACCTTTTGCGCACATATTTTGCCTACTGCTCCCATGGAACTCACAATTGTGCGGTCATCTTTTACAAACTCGTTTAATACACGCAACTGAATAGCTGGATTAATATCTCGAATACAAGGCCAGTAAGGAACTGCCATAATTATTTAATTTGACATCAAATAAAAGCTAAATAAATGGAAATTAAAAAGAATTTACTCGGCCGTAAACTGAAAAGGAAATAAATGGATATTGGTATAATAAAATTTTATTATATCCTCATATTTAAAGCCTTTATTGGCCATATTGATGGCGCCTTCTTGACACATGCCAACGCCATGACCAAAACCTCTACCATTTAAAATTAATTGGTCTCCTTTTTCTGTAATGGTAAAATAAGTAGATCTTAATTTCCAATCAGTGCGAATTTCTTTGAGCGAAATAGGAAAACAAGGAAGTTGTGTGCGGCGCATGAGATCTGCATAAACGCAAGGTTCTGGTATTTTTAAACCGGCTTTCTTTGATAAGTATTGCATCCATTCTGAACGAGGAATTTCTTTTACCCAAACGGCTTGCTTGCCTGTTGTACAAAAAGTATCGTTCACCGCTCTCAAATAACTTTTACTTTTAGACCATAAATCTTCCGAATTAATGGTTTGCCCGCCACAATTGGCATGAAAAACCGCATCAATTATTTCGTTTTGATCATCAAAAATAGTGATGTAACCGGTGCTATCCACCGCCTGATTAATTAATAAATTGAAACGACATTTGCCATGGTAAACCTGGCAATGGACTTTGTCGCATATTTGAAAATCTTCTGCTTTATGTTTATCAATATTCTTCAATACATAAGTTCTAGAAATAACCGCTTGCACCTTTAATAATTCTAAATTTTTGACATTCCCAATTTCTGATTCAATTACACCCGCAACATATTGATTGATTCCAACGCTGTTAATTAATTTTAAAATGCCGCCTTTGCTATTTACTAATAAGTTATTCGGGTAAATACTTGTTTTAGCATTGGGTCTCAAGAGT
>CANNIS010000033.1 GCA_947505035.1 Sphingobacteriales bacterium | reverse complement strand
TAGTAGTTTAAGGCGGTTCTAAAATCCATTTTCAGACTATTTTTTCGGCTTTTTACAATAAATCTGTTGTATTTTTGTTATTTAATTCTAATCTGGCTTTTCATGAAGAAATTGTTTGCCTTTGTACTGATGATGATTACCGCTGGCCATTCTTGGTCGCAAAGTTTAAGTATTGGCAGTTGGCAAACCCACATGGCATATGCGCAGGCAATCGATGTCTTTGAAAGCAAACAACATTTAACGGTCGTTTCCAATTTTGGAGTCTTTAATTTAGATACCAAAGATTCGAGTTTAACGGTGCTTTCTAAATTAGATGGTTTAACCGAAGTAGAAATTTCTTGTGCAGCCTACGACCCACAAAATGATGCGGTCATTATTGGTTATAAAAATACCAATATCGATATCATCAAAGCAAATACCATTATCAATGTCAACGATATTTTAAAGAAAAGTATTGTTGGTTTAAAAGTGATTAATTCAATAGATGTGATAGATGGTATCGCTTATATTAATTGTGGATTTGCAACAGTCTTATATGATATTGCCAAGTTAGAAGTTAAAGACACTTATTATTTAGGAAACAACGGGAGTAATTTAGCAGTGTATAACATGGCTGTTTTAAATGGTAAGTTATATGCAGCAACCGATAGCGGAATTTTAGAAGCAGATTATAGCAACACCAATTTAGCAAATTACCAAAACTGGCGTAAACACAGCATCACAGACAGCATACCAACTGGTAAAGCGGCCACATTAATGGCTGTATTTGCTGGAAAATTAGCGGCTTATGTAAATAATAAAACCCTAATTTATGATGGACAAGTTTGGCGAATGCCTTCGGTTATTTATCAAGGTGGCGCTAAAAGATTAATGAGCGATGCCAATCATTTATTAATTGTAAATGAAATTGGGGTTACTGTTTATGATGCAAATTTATTAGCAGTTGATATTTATACTTCGCCAAATTATATTCCTTCAGTGCGTGCAGCCAGGTACGATAAAAAAGGACAATTATGGATTGCCGATTTTTACCAAGGCTTAGCTAAATATGATGGCGTAAATAAACCTTATGCCGCAACTTATGTGCCCAATGGTCCTTATAATGTAAGTGCTAGAAGATTAGCTATTAAAAACGGCAAGCTAATTGTTGCTTCGGGTTCGGTTGGCGATAATTATACCAATAAATTTATTCGTAATGGAATTTACACTTATGATAAAGGTGTTTGGCGCAATTATAATTATTTAAATTATTCGGTGATGGATTCGTTTTACGATTTCACCTCGGTTGTTTTTGATAATAAATTGAATAAAGAATATTACGGCACATTATGGAAAGGCTTATTAGAGTTCGAAAATAATGAGTTCGTAAAAAATTATAGTTTTCATAATTCTACTTTAGGAGAGGCACTCGGAAACGACGGCCAGTACCGTGTTTCGGGCATGGCCATTGATAGTAAAAATCAATTATGGGTAGCAAATCATTGGGCCGAAAAACCAATTTCAGTAAAAAAAGCAAACGGCACTTGGCAAAACTTTGAATTTCCGGGTGTGTTTGGAGAACTTAAATATGTAGCAGATATTACCATCGATCGCAACGATCAAAAGTGGGTAGTGATTCCAGCAAGCAATGCCATTTTGGTTTTCAAAGAAGGCACCAACGGAAAAGTAGTCTATAAAAAATTAACGGCTGGCCAAGGCGCTGGTAATTTACCAAAAGATGCCACCGAAGTATTTGCCATAACCGAAGATTTAGATGGCCGAATATGGGTTGGAACAAATGCAGGCGTGGTGGTATTTTATAATCCATCTGCTATTTTGCAATTTGGTGCAGACATCGATGCGCAACCAGTTCGAGTAATCGATGGAGAGTTTGTACAATATTTATTAGCATCCGAAACAGTTACTTGTATTAAAGTAGATGGCGCGAATAGAAAATGGATGGGCACTAAAAATGGTGCATGGTTATTTTCGGATGATGGCGCACAGCAGATACATTATTTCAACACCAGCAACAGTCCGCTGTTAGCCAATAAAATCAATGATATTGCCATTAATGCAGAAAACGGAATTGTGTATTTCGCAACCGACAACGGCATTGTGTCTTATCGAAGCGATGCAACCAATGGCTATGAGGTCAACCTCGATCAAGTAAAAGTATTTCCTAATCCTGTAAAGGAAAATTACGAAGGCATCATTGCTATTCAAGGATTAGTCAATAACGCAGAAGTTAAAATTACCGACATCAATTGTAAGTTAGTGTTTCGAACATTTGCAAATGGAGGACAGGCTAATTGGGATGGCAAAAATTTTGCTGCCGAAAAAGTAAGTACCGGCGTTTACTTGGTATTGGCAACCGATTATTTAGGGGTGGAAACCATGGTGAAAAAAATTCTAGTGATACATTAAGATGCTTCATAAAACAAGAGGTATTGTATTAAAAACATTTAATTATTCCGAAACGAGTTTAATTGTACATGTACTAACCGAAAAGTTTGGTACGCAATCGTATTTATTAAGAGGTGTTAGAAAAAATAAAACTAAAATTAAAATGTCGATGTTGCAGCCCTTGCATTTGCTCGACATGGTCGTCTATCACAAGCCAAACGGGGGTTTGCAGAGTATCGCAGAACTTAAAAACGACCCTATATTATCCGAAATTCCATATAATATTATTAAAACATCTTTGGCTATTTTTATTTGCGAATTGCTTTATGTAACCTTAAAAGAAAGTAATACCGACGAAGATTTATTCGAGTTTGCTTTTCAATCTATTCAACTGTTAGATTTAACGCAGGCGCCATTAGCCAATTTTCATTTGTTTTTTATGTTGCGCTTTTCCAAATTTCTAGGAATTTATCCAGCACATACCATCAAAGTCAGCGATAATTATTTTGATGTTAAAAATGGGGTGTTTGTAAATGGGATTCCTTCGCATCCGGTTTATATGGAAAAAGAAAATACCGAATTTTTAAAACAACTCATGCAAAATAATTTCGAACAGGCTGCGCAATTGCATTTGAGTTCGGAAGAGCGAAAGAAATTTTTACAAGCGCTCATTGCCTACTACCAGTATCACCTTGAGGGTTTCAAAGGCTTGCAATCACATGTAGTATTAGAAGAAGTGCTCAGCAATTAAGGGCTGGAAGCAATCGTATTAAGACTTATTTTAAACCAATTTCTCTTAAGCGTTCCTCTAAGTATTCACCCGCTGTAATGTCATCGTATTTTTTAGTTTGCCCGGCATCTATACAATTTGCTAAACAGCTTAAATCCATTTCCGATTTTGGATGTAAAAAGAATGGAACCGAATAGCGAGAAGTTTTCATAAGCGCTACAGGCGGATTAACTACTCTGTGGGTGGTCGATTTTAATTTGTTATTGGTTAATCTTTGTAACATGTCACCCACATTCACGACAATATCGTCTTCGATTGCCGTAATTGGAAACCATTTATTTTGTTTAGTTAAAATTTGTAAGCCATCAGCGCTAGCGCCAATTAGCAAAGTAATTAAATTAATGTCTTCGTGAGCGCCTGCTCTTACTGCATCTGCGGGCACAGCAGCAGGATTTTCGATCGGGAAATAATGGATGGCTCTTAAAATACTATTGCCATCAGTAATGTCTGCTTCAAAAAAATCTTCTGGTAAATTCAAATAAATTGCAATGGCTTTTAATATTTCTGCACCTGCTTTTTCTAAGCGTTTGTAAACTTCTTTGGTTATATCATTGAATTTTTGATTCTCCTTTACTAAAATATTTGTGGGATAAGTATCCATTGGCAAATGACTGCCATCTAAAAACTGTCCAACTTGCCAAAATTCTTTAAGATCTGGCGTGTTTGCATCTTTTGCTTTTTCTCTGCCTTTGCTAGTATAACCTCTTTGTCCACCTAAGCCAGCAATTTCATAATTCTTTTTTATTGCTTCGGGTAAATCAAATAATGCTTTTACTTCTTGATACAACTCTTGAATCAATGCATTATTTAAACCATGGTTGCGAATAGTTACAAAACCAGTTTCGTTAAATGCACGTCCAATAGCATCCGAAAAATTTTTCTTTTGCTCGGGTGTGCCTTCTGTATAATCTAAAAGGTCGAGGCGATGAATAACAGTGTTTTCCATAGGGGGCATATATTTTAATAAAAATAATAATTTATTTTAAGGTTGCTCTATGCTTTCTTGTTCTTTTAATTTCTCTTTCAGTCTTTGCAAATTGCTTTTTTTCTTTGTGCTATCTGCTTTTAAGCCTTGTGGGCTGCTTTTTAAGCCAGGGATGTCTTTTTCCCAATCGGCCGAGTTGTTTTGTTGTTGCTCTTTAAATTCGGCTTCTTTATCAAACCACGAATTAAATTCTTCTTTCAATACTTGCTTTACTGCTTTGCCTTCTTTTTTCAAATCATCGGCTAATTTCTTTTTGATGCCTATTTTATCAATATTAAATTTTGGATTTTCTGCATCGCCATACATTTTAATGTATAAAATAGTTTTTCCCCTACCGTCATCTTCTAGTTCACCAAATTGTTCATCGCCCAATCTTTTAGATTTTTTCTTAAGCAAATCGGATAATAAAATTTTTAATCTATAATCGATAATGTTATCAAAATTATGCGTGCCTGCAAAATCTACATTTAAAGCACTGCTTTGAATTTGCATAGCTGGTATAGTCACTATGCGATTCTTAATTGAAAGGGTGTTGGCCAGACTTGCAAACTTCAAATTCTTTAATTCGTTTACATCAATAAATTTTGATAAAGCCAGCATAGGTTCAAAATTGATTAATTCGCCATTCTCAATTAGAATAGGCCCTTCGGCGGTTAAGGCATCGGTATTAGCCGCTAAATATTTATCCCAAATACTGTGAACTTTAATCGAAGCAGTGGCCAATCCTTTTAAGTTTTTAGATTGAATAATTTCTAAACCAAACTCCTCAAATTCGTAGAAAAATTTAGTAATATTAATTTTCTTTAAATTGAGATCTGCATCAATACTTAATGGTTTGCCTACACTGGCATCTAATTTTATTTTAGCAAAGACCAAACCGTCTTGCGCCCTAAACGATAAATAGTCTGTTTGTATTTGTTGATTTCCAATTTGAATATTTCCGCCAATATCGTTTGCTTTAAATTTTTGAAAAATTAATTCGTTAATGTCAACTTTTAAATTGCAACCGAGTTTTGGATTTATTTTGATCAAATATTCGCTTTGGGTATTGTTGGTGGGCGTAGAAGAAATCAATTCGGCTAAATTTATTTTATTGGCCTTTAGCTGTGCATCAATTTGTAAAGATTGATCGGGGAATAAAACAAAGCCTAATAAATTTCTAAAATAACCTTGCAAAGCCAAGTCTGAACTACCTAATTGGGCATTTAACTGGTTTATCTTCAGATCATTTTTTTCGAAGCTAAAGTTTCCATTGCCATTTTTGCATACAAGGCTGCTATTAGGTAATTGAAATGCAGCATCTTTAATAACAATCGAACCATTGGCATTTGTTTTTTCAATATTATTTACCGCCGAAAAATCGCTCCATAAACCATTCAAGTTTACATTGATTGCCATGCTTCCATTGGTAAACTGAACTGGCGCATCTGGCATCAGTTCCGCTAATTTTTTTAAACTAGCAGTAGTGGAAAGCGTTAAGAATATACTTGGGTTATTGAAATTTCGAATGCTTGCTTGCGCACTAATTGGATTGCCATCTAGCGTTCCTTTAAATTTATTGATTTGCAGTACGGCAGCATTTAAATTAGTAGATTTTCCATTGGTAAATTCCACATTCAATTCTACCTGCTCAATCTTTTGTTTTTTTATTTTTTCGTTTTCAATCGTAACACTGCCATTTTTTATTCCTGCTTTAATTTTAATGCTTGGTACTTTTTTAGGACCAATGGATCCATTAATATCTGCCTCAAAATAAAAGTCTCCTGTGCTTTGGTAATCTTTTAGTTTATTTTGTTGTGCTTTAGGCAATAGGCTGATAAAGGATTGTATGCTCATATCTGAGCCTTTCACATTTAACAAAATGCTTTGTATTTTTTCCGAATAAGTTATTTTTCCTTTGCTATCTAAAGTAATTTCTGGCAACTCCACATGCAGCTTTTTTATTTCAAAATCACTTTGATTTAGATTGACCAACATTTCGGTCGCTATTGTTGCTTTTTTATCTAGGAGATAATTTATCCCATTAAAATTAATCTTTTCAATTTCAGTTGCTACTTGAGCTTTTAATTCAAATTCCTTTTCCGTAAAATCGCCGCTCAGCTCTCCATCGTTTATCAGCAAGTTGATAGTTTTATTATTTTGAATATCTTTAAAGCTTATGCTTGTATTTTCGAGACGTATTTTATCAATAGCCAATTGAAAAGCTTCGTCGCTACCTTGGCTGGCTTTCCAAATACTGTAATTCGGGTTACCTAAAGAATCAATCACAATATTGAAATGCGCATCGGCTAAATAGAGTTTTTTGATGTGGTAATTTTTATTTACCAAATCCCAAACATTGAATAGCAATGAAATATCTTTGGCTTTAACTAGGTTGTTTTGGTGCTGATTATTACTTTCTTTCATTTCCACATCTGGAAATGAAATGGCCGCAAAAGGAAAATGTTCGAATAGCGAAAAGTCTATTTTTCCTACTTTAATTGGGGTGTTTAATTGTTTATTGAGTTCTTTTACTGCTAAATTTTTGATTTCATCTTGATATACAAACATCACTATAAAGCCCTGAACGACTATTAAAGCAGTGATTATCAATGTCCAAAGAAGTATTTTTTTTGCTTTCCTCATTCTTATAATAACGCAAAATAGCTAGCTATAAACATATAAAAAATCTTTTTTAAAATAATTTTTGGAAATCAGCCTCAGGAGACTATATTTGCAGTCCTTTGTAAAGGGGAAAAGGGAGATTAGCTCAGCTGGTTCAGAGCACCTGCCTTACAAGCAGGGGGTCACTGGTTCGAACCCAGTATCTCCCACCACTAACAAAAAACAGGCCTTTCAGATAACTGAGAGGCTTGTTTGTTTTACATTGGTGTAAGCCACATAAAAAAGCAGGATAATCAAACTATCATCGTCTAACACAACATGAGTTACATGAAATATTTATTTACTTTACTTTTCTTTTTTGTTGTAATAAATTCATACGCACAGCGAAATGTTATTTTAATTATTGCCGATGATTTAGGAACAGATTATTGTGGCTTCTATGAGAACCATATTGACACTTGCAATATGCCAAATGTAAGACGGCTGCTTAGTAAAGGCGTTCGTTTCAAAAATGCATGGTCAAACCCATTGTGCTCTCCAACCCGTGCTGGAATTCTCACCGGGAGATATAGTTTTAGAACTGGTGTAGGGAATGCTATTGGAGGGCCTGGATCCGCTGTGTTAGATACTGCTGAGGTAAGCATTCCGCGGCTATTAAATATTTATAAACCAAACGGTATCGCCAAAGCAAATATTGGAAAATGGCATTTGCATTTATCCACGCCAAATGCTAATTATAACTTTCCGTATATTTTAGGTTATGATCGATATGAAGGTTGCTTTAGTGGCGTGTTATCTAGTTATACCAATTGGACCAAAATCACAAATGGTGTAGCAGCAAATAATACCAACTATGCCACAACCGAAACTGCTAATAATGCTATCGATTGGGTGAAAACACAAAACAAGCCATTTTTTTTATGGCTTGCATTTAACGCACCACATACTCCCTTTCATTTACCACCAATTGGCTTGCATTCCTATACCTCCTTAAGCGGAACTGCAGCCGATATTAATGCCAATCCGAAGCTCTATTTCAAAGCTGCTGTAGAAGCGATGGATCATGAAATAGGAAGAATTTTTGATTCCTTACAAGCTTTTCAAAAATGGGATAGTACCGATATTATTTTTATTGGTGATAATGGGAACGATGCCTTGGTAGCTCAAAATACTGGAGGAGCTAAGGGAAGTGTTTACCAAGAGGGAGTAAATGTGCCATTTATTATTTCCGGCCCATCTGTTGTGAATCCAATGCGATCGAGCGAAGCATTAGTGAACACGCAGGATTTATTTGCAACCATAATAGAATTATTCGGTTATACAAATTGGGCAACTCAAATACCAGCAAATAAGCCTGTTGATAGTAAAAGCTTACTTCCTATTATAAAAAACACAGCGATTGACACTAGACCTTGGGCGTTTACCGAAGTCTTTAAAGTACCAACCGTTGCCGGAGATGGAAAGGCAATGCGTAACAAGGAATACAAGCTGATTGATTTTGATAATGGAACCCAAAAATTTTATAAAGTGATTACCGACCCATTAGAGAATACCGACCTTTTGAAAGGCACGCTTTCTGCCGATGCTATTGTAAACTATAATTACTTGTGTAACGAAATGAATACCCTAATTGGCTCAGGAAGTTTTTGTAACTACAGTATTGGAATTTCTGGTATTGAAAATGTTAATCAATCTATAGTTATATTTCCAAACCCTTCCAATTCTATTATCACTTTCGATTTTTCTTTAGAGCAAACAAACACAACAATAAAAATTACCAATATACTTGGACAAGAAATAAAAACAATAACTTTTACTGGGAAACAGCTAACAATAGATAAAGGAAATATGGAAGCAGGTATTTATTGCGTACAGTTTACAGATAAAAACTTCAATATTGTAAACAAGAAAATAATAATACAGTAAACGTAAAATAAATTCAACCCACAAAAAAAGCTTACCAAATTGGTAAGCTTTTTTATTTATTCGCTTTTAGCATTTCTTTAATTACCCGGTCGAGCTCAATGGGGTCTTGCGAACCAATAATATAAATCAAGCCATCTTTGTCTATTAATTTAACCGCATATTTTCCATGTGCATAAAAACGAATGGTTCCTTTTTTATGCAAGTTATACACCGGGTTATTGATAAAGAATGGACTGTACTTTACAATTTCACAAGTATCAATACTTTGAAAATCTATTTTTACTTTCTTCGTGCTCCAAAGGCCGGTGAGTATGAGGCTGCCATTTTGTATAATGGTTCTGTAATGCGTTAAAAAAATAAATAAAATAGAAATCAACATCACCCCCGTACCTACTACTAAAAATAAATCACCTTCTTCGCTGCGGTTACGCTCTTCCGAAACAAAGTAGGCTGCTACACAGAACAAGACCACAGCGAATCTCCAGCTTGTCCAGAATCGAACAGAGCCTAATGTTTGTCTTTCGTCAAAAAGTACGTTTTTCATTTTATATTAAATAGGTAGGTAGATTTACAGTTTTGGTTTACTTTATATTTTTCGCTAATTCGATGTCCAATAACCCAAACAATATCGGTGCCAGAAACCATTACAAAGGTATTGTCTTTTTCAATTAACGAAAACTTTTCGTCAATAAAAAAATCACTTAATTTTTTATTCCCTTGCATGCCCAAAGGCTGAAAACTATCGGCCGCTTGCCATTTGCGAATTTGCAATGGAAACTCCAGCAAATCTGCGTTTAAACAAGCTTGATTTGAGCTCAGTTGATCCAAAGCGGGCACCGAGGTGCTTTCTAAGCCCTCTATCACAAAAGGCCCCAGATCCAACACCATTTGGCTTGGCTGCCATAAAAAATGCGTGGCAGCAGCTTGCTGCGCAAGCTGCTCTTCGCTCAAAGTTTCGATTAATAAATAGTCTCGGTCTTTCACCAAGCGGTGGCTAGCCGAAAAAAACTGAATGCCCGATTGTTTGTCTAGTGCTTTCCAACAATCGTTGCTGCTGGTAATAGAGAACCCAAAAGATTTTAAAGTTTGAGATAAGAAATATTTTCCTTGTGATAAACTTTTCAACCAATCAATCGAAATGCGAATATGTCCATCTTTTTTTTCAAGGCCAATTTGTTGCAAATCGCTTAACCAAATATTTTTTATTTTTTCTACTTCCGAAATTTCCAAAAGCAATTCGTCTATTTGATTGGCAAAGCTCGGATTGATTTTTTCGAATTCGGGTACAATATTGTGTCGGATGTGATTGCGTAAATACGCATCTTTTTGATTCGAGCTATCTTCTTGCCAAGCAAAATTATTTTTTTCTGCGTAAGCAGTAATTTCTTTTTTTGTAAAAGACAGCAGCGGGCGTTTAATATAATTGATGTGCAGCGAGATGCCATGCAAGCCAGCAATTCCGGTGCCTCTGCTAATATTAATAAAAAAAGTTTCGATGCTATCCGACAAATGATGTGCTGTTACAATGCTGTCATAATGTTCTTGCAAACGAATAGTTTCAAACCAATCATAACGCAGTTTTCTAGCCGCCATTTGAATCGATATTTTTTCTTCGGCTGCAAAAGCTAAAGTGTCAAAACGAATAGCATAAAAAGCAAGGCCATGTTTTGCAGCAAATGCTTTTGCAAAATTTTCGTTTTCGTCCGATTCATTTCCGCGCAATTGAAAATTAACATGCGCAATACCAATCTTGAATTTTGATGCCAGTAATAATTCGGCTAGCACAACTGAATCTATACCTGCACTAAAGGCGAGTAAAATTCGTTCTTCTGTCTGGAAGAGTTTTTGTTGGGCAATATGTTCTTGAAATAGGGCAAGCATAGTCTTGTAAAAATAAGCAAAAAATAGGCTTTCTTCCGATTATATGCTCGATTATCCTTATTTTTACTCCATTGAAAAAGTTATTGACCATACTATTTGTTTTCCTAGCTATGCTTGCGCAGGCTCAAACACCAACGCGTGTAGAGGTCATCAATGCAGATGTATTAGAATTTGTAAAAACGGGTAACCAAAGCATTCAAAAACTCAAAGGTCATTGCGCATTCAAGCAAGACAATGTGCTATTGTACTGCGATTCGGCACTTAAAAATTCTGAAACTAATTCGGTTGATGCATTTGGTCATGTGCATATTCAACAAGGAGATTCTTTAAATTTATACGGCGATTTTATTCATTACGATGGCGATCTTAAATTAGCTAAGCTATCATCAAATGTGCGCGTGCTGCATAACGATATGGTATTAACAACAGATGTGTTAAACTACGATACCAAAAATAGAATTGCTACTTATGTGCAAGGCGCTAAAATTACCAGTGGCGAAAATGTTTTGCAGAGTAAGTTGGGCTATTATTATGTAAAAAATGCGGATGCGTTTTTTAAAAGCCAAGTGGTATTAACCAATCCAAAATACACCATTACTTCCGATACTTTAAAATACAATACGACAAGTAAAGTTTGTACCTTTTTTGGTCCAACCGAAATTAAATCTACCGAAGATTATATTTATACCGAATTAGGAACCTATAATACAATTACAGATTTAGCGCAATTCACTAAAAAATCTTTTTATGTTGCGGGCGCTCAAAAATTAACAGGAGATGTATTAAGCTACGATCGTAAAAAAGGAATTGGTAAAGCAAGCAATCATATTATTTTTACCGATACGGCACAACACTTAATTTTAAAGGGAAACAAGGCAGTCTACAATCGTTTGAAAGAAACCGCAGTAGTTACCAATCAAGCCTATGTGGTATTAATTTTAGATGGAGATTCTTTATTTGTTTCGGCCGATACGCTGCGCAGTTTTATGGATAAAACTAAAACCTATCGTACTGTTTTAGCTTATCACGATGTGCTTGTTTATAAATCCGATATGCAAGCGCGTTGCGATTCTATTGTATTTAGTTTTCAAGATTCGGTGATGAGTTGTTTTCATCAACCAACAGTTTGGTCGGAGGGAGCACAATTGACCGCCGATTTTATTAAAGCCAAAATCAAAAACGAACAAATACATCAAATGGATTTTTTGGCTAATGCTTTTTTAGTGATGGTCGATTCGCTTGATTCGGCAAAGTTTAACCAAGTGCGCGGGAAAAATATGTTTGGTTATTTTAATGATGGCGAATTAAGCAGTATTCTTAGCGAAGGCAATGGTCAAAGTGTCTATTTTGCTAGAGAAGACGATGGTAGCATGCAAGGAGTGAATAAAGCCGATTGCAGTCGTATGTTGGTGCGCATCGCAAATCAAAAGGTACAAAGCGTAGCTTTTATCAATAAACCCGATGCTACTTTTTATCCCGATGGAGAGTTGAAAGACGAAGAATTAAAATTAAAAGGATTTACTTGGCGACAACAATTACAGCCTACAAGCAAGGCCGAAGTTATTCAGCGAAAAAACAAAATTAAAAACAAAAAATAAATTTTAGCTGTTTTTAATAAATGCAGCAAGCTTAGCTACTGCAATTCCTCGGTGAGATATTTGTGTCTTTTCGCTTAAGCTCATTTCTGCAAAACATTGATTGTATCCATTGGGTTGAAAAATTGGATCGTAACCAAATCCATTACTGCCCCTTAAATGCTCCGTAATTTTTCCATCTATTTTTCCTTCAAAAATAAATTCTTCGCCTTCAAAAATTAAGGCAATCACTGTTCTGAAACTAGCATTCCTATTGGTTTTTCCAATTAATGCTTGCAATACTTTTTCGTTATTTTTTTGATGATTTACCGGTTCGCCTGCATATCTTGCCGAATACACACCGGGTGCGCCATGAAGTTCCTCAATTTCTAAACCCGAATCGTCTGCAAAACAATTTTGTTGATAGATGTTATAAATATGGCGAGCTTTAATTAAAGCATTTTCAACTAATGTATCACCAGTTTCTGGAATGTCTTCAGTAAAGCCAATGTCGGCTAAAGTTTTTAATATAAAATCGGAACCAATTAACAATTGAATTTCGGAAACTTTGTGTGCGTTATTGCTGGCAATGATAAAAGTAGGCGACATGAAAATTACTTGATTTCTTCGTAATCTATAAAATCGCCTTTATCTTTCAATTGATTTTTCTTTTTTTCAGCAGCTGGCATATAATCCACATGAATTTCCCCTTCTTGCGCTGCTGGTCTTTGTTGTTGTTTGTTGAAATTTTCTTGCGCTTTTTTTACGACGGTTTTAACCATCAATGGCATGAATAATCTGGCTAGCAAGCGAAAGCCGTAAACAATTAATATAAGGGTAAGGATGAATCTTATCATATTCTTAAATTCTGCTCAAATATACGCTTTCGTTAAATTTTGAGCTATAAAAATGCAATTTACTTTGTAAATTTTTCATTATAAACATGCTCCAAAGCGTACATATCGTCTCTCCATTTGGCTGCCATAATAAAATCTAAGTCTTTAGAGGCCTTTTCCATTTCTTTTTTGCTTTTATCAATGGTGGCTTTGAGTTCCGCTTGGGTCATGTATTGTACAATAGGGTCGGCCGCAAAACTATTGATGTCTTTTTCAATATAAGGTTGTTGCACGCCATCTTTAAAATCCATTACCGAAGTTTGTTTGATAATGGCTTCTCTACTCTTAGTAACGGTAGTTGGCGTAATACCATGTTCCTCGTTATATTTAATTTGTTTGATTCTTCTTCTATTGGTTTCATCAATGGTACGGGCCATCGAGTCGGTTGTTTTATCGGCATACATAATTACGCGCCCTTCCGAATTCCTAGCGGCACGCCCAATGGTTTGTATCAATGCCCTATCCGAACGCAAGAAACCTTCTTTGTCGGCATCTAAAATAGCTACGAGTGCTACTTCTGGTAAATCTAATCCTTCTCTTAATAAATTAATTCCTATTAACACATCAAAAACGCCCAATCTTAAATCGCGTAAAATTTCTACGCGTTCCATGGTTTTAATTTCCGAATGAATGTAACGGCATTTGATATTTAATTTAGCCATGTACTTGGCTAATTCTTCGGCCATGCGTTTAGTAAGGGTAGTCACTAAAATACGGTGACCATTTTTAATCGATTTATCAACTTCGTCTAATAAATCATCTACTTGATTAACCGCAGGTCTAATTTCTATGATAGGGTCTAAAAGGCCCGTTGGGCGGATCACTTGTTCGACTACCACACCTTCGGTTTGCTTTAATTCATAATCGCCTGGCGTAGCACTTACATAAATAATTTGATGCGTCAGTGTTTCAAATTCATCAAAATTCAAAGGCCTGTTATCCATAGCAGATGGTAATCTAAAACCATATTCTACCAAAGCCATTTTTCTAGAACGATCACCGCCATACATCGCCCTAATTTGCGGAACAGTTACATGACTTTCGTCTATCACTAATAAATAATCTTTTGGAAAATAATCTAACAAACAGAAAGGTCGGTCGCCGGTTTTTCTGCCATCAAAAAATCGAGAATAATTTTCGATGCCCGAACAATAACCTAATTCGCGAATCATTTCTAAATCGTAGGTTACGCGGTCTTCAATTCTTTTGGCTTCTAAAAATCTTCCTTCCGATTCAAAGGAAGCTTTTCTGGCCATCAATTCATCTTGAATTTGTCTGATCGCACCTTGCGTTCTATTCTTTGGCGCCACATATAAATTCGCAGGAAAAATGGCTACGTTGTCCATTTTCTCTAGTGTTTTACCCGTTACCGGATCTATGGTGCACATCTCTTCAATTTCATCTCCGTAAAAAGACAAACGCAAAGCATAATCGGCATAAGCTAAATGAATATCAACGGTATCGCCTTTCACTCTAAAAGTACCGCGTCTAAATTCTTCGGTAGTTCTGGCATAAAGTAATTCTACCAATCGAAATAAAAAGGCATTGCGTGTAACTACATCACCCACTTTTAATCGAATCACACTATCGGTAAAATCATCCGGATTTCCCATACCATAAATACAGGAAATAGAAGAGACCACAATAATGTCTCTTCTACCAGAAACCAATGCAGAAGTGGTGCGCAAACGCAACTTCTCAATTTCATCATTGATTTTTAAATCTTTTTCGATGTAAGTATTGGTGGTTGGTAAATAAGCTTCGGGTTGGTAATAATCGTAATAAGACACAAAATAATTGACTGCATTTTCTGGGAAGAATTGCTTGAACTCCCCGTATAGCTGGGCTGCCAGGGTTTTATTATGACTTAAAATTAGCGTGGGCTTTTGTGTTTGTTGAATAAGATTGGCAATCGTAAATGTTTTACCAGATCCGGTTACGCCTAATAAATTCTGATAAACTTCTCCTTGATTTACACCAGCCACTAATTGCTTGATGGCTTCTGGTTGGTCGCCAGTTGGAAAATACTCGGAGGTTAATTTAAAGTCCATAATAATTCAACAACAGTTATTTGCAAAGGTTTTCAAATACAGCGATATATTTTGCTGCTACTTTTTTTGAATCTACTAATGTTAATATTCCTTCGCGGGTGTTGTGTGAAAGATTGTTTGTTAGACAATACACTATGCCATTTTGCAAATCTGTTAAGTCTTGAAATTTTGCAAGATAGCCATTGTGCAAATGCTGAATGAGGTCTGGCATGCCACCAATTTGGAAAGCGACCACTGGTGTGCCACAGGCCAAAGATTCTACTACCGTATTCGGTAAATTATCTTGTTGCGATGGCGTAACAAAAACGTCTGCGGCTGCATATGCATTGGCCATTGCCTTTGAGCCGTTTAAGCGGCCAGTATAATGTATGGTAGTTTCAAATCTTGGTTGCGCTGCCTTTCTGCCAATGGCTAAAATTTCATATTTATTTTTCCAATCTGCATCCGATTTTTCTAAACCTAATATTGCATTTTCAAACCACTCAAAACCTTTTCTTTGATCGCTCAAACTCATGGAAACAAATAAAATAATCTTTTTATCTGTTTGAATGCCAAAATATTTTTTTGCCTGCTCGCGGTCAATAGGTTTAAATTCGGTTAGGTCGAGCGTATTTGGAATAACCGTAACCGGATTGTTTTTAGTCAAGGCGCTTTTGCTAGTTTCTGCAGCTAACCAATTACTCGGACAAATAAAATGAATGCGATCGCTATATATTTTTTGCTTTGCTTTAAATTGATGTAAACTGATATTGGTCAGCGAATCATTTTTTAATAAATGGCAATGGCTGCATTCGCTTTCAAATTTTCTGCAATCTTCGTTGTAATGACAGCCACCCGTAATAGCCCACATATCGTGTAAAGTCCAAGCAATGGGTTTGCCAAGGTTTTGTATGGCTTGTAGCTCCGATAGGCTTAAATAGGCGTTTTGCGCCCAATGCAAATTAATTACATCTGCATTTTTAATTAAAGGGTGATCGGCTAAATGAGGCCCAAATGCGGCTAAGCTAAATTCTTTTCCATTGCGTTTAAAAAATCGCAAGAGCAATAGTTCTAAGAAAAATAAAGCTTGGTTCCATTTTATGCTAAATGGGTTTTTCGAAAAAACTTGCACATTGGCTTGTACATGATTGCTTTCTCGCACCAACATATTGCATTTCACACCCGCTGCACAAAGCGATTGCATCAGCCTATTAG
The DNA here is from genome assembly GCA_947505035.1 of Sphingobacteriales bacterium. GTDB lineage: Bacteria > Bacteroidota > Bacteroidia > Sphingobacteriales > Sphingobacteriaceae > CAIKLP01. The sequence goes on along the minus strand of CANNIS010000033.1, from coordinate 1,019 downwards.
CGGCTACTGCTGCTCCACCTTTATCGGCTGCGGTATTCACAATGACTACTTTCATTATTTTTTGTAAGCGAAAATATTGAGTTGTAAATCGTATGTTTTGTTTTCGTGTCGGTTTACAAAAGGATGGTTTCTTTTGTTTTCAGTTTTAATATAATAATGAAAACCAGCATTACTTAAAATGCTTAAGATATTTCCAAGCGATTGATTTTCTTTTGCAGTAGAATGGTATTCAATAAATAATTGATTTACTTTATGCAATTCGGCCGAACAGTCTGGAATCACTGTGTTTTCGGCGCCTTCAATATCCATTTTTAAAAAATCGATGCTTTCGAATTTACCCAACATTTCTTTTAAACTCATCGATGGAATTAAATCTGCCGTACTATTATTATCGATGCTACCACCGTCAGATCCTTCGGAAGCAAAACGTACGCCATCGCTGTGTGTCCAAACTGCTTTGGCAATTACATTTACATTCGAAGCGTTGTTATTTTTTAAATTCCATGCCAGTGTTTGCGCAATGGCTTGATCCGCTTCGATGCAATAAATTGCTGCATCCTTGAATCGGTTCGCAAAATATATACCGCTCAATCCAATATTCGAACCGCAATCAATAATAACCGGATTCGTTTTAGTACAATTAAATAAATAAGATTCTTCGACAAGAATTTCTCTAAACTGATAAATGAAAGAAAGGGCATCGGGCACTTGTAATTCCCAACCATTTACTTTTATTTTTCTAGGAGAATACCTTGGGGCATCGCCATATTGAAAAGCCAATCGATTAAACTGACGAACCGCTTTGCGGGTCAGGAAGTAGTAAAGGTTGCGAAAACTAATTTCTAGAAAAAGTCTCATGTTTGTTCTTAAAAAGCTAAAATAAGCCGAATAATCAGGATAAACATAAATATTTGTAAATTCTTCTAAATTTGCCTTATAATACTTCAAATGAGAAAACTTGCCCTGCTAACCAATAAATTAGGCTTCATCGGAATATTCCTGAAGGTGATCATTATTAT
>CANNIS010000032.1 GCA_947505035.1 Sphingobacteriales bacterium | reverse complement strand
TTAGCAGGAGGAAACACAAGTGGCGGCGGTAATGTAGGCCCAGTCTCTCTTCCAGGTCCGTACGACGATGTTATTTGGCAAAATACTTATGGCCCATCTACCGGAAAATACATGAATGGCGCACCCGATTTAGCGGTCGAAGCAAACAATTGTGTTATTTATTTGGTGCCCAAACAAATTGGAGTTTATGTTATTTCTATTTTATGCGAAGAGTATAGAGGGGGCGTAAAAATTGGAGAAGTAAGACGCGAGCTACAACTCGAAGTAATTGTTTGCCCGCCCAGATTCAAGCCAGTAATATCAACCAGCTTAACTAATAATACGATGTTATTTACCATTGGGCAACAAAGTTGTTTCGACTTAAATGGCATAGATGGGAATAATACCGAAATTTTAAAATACAGAGTCGATACTTCTGGAGCTTATAAACTTTTATCGAAGGGTGCATTTTTTAATCCTGCCGATGCTACTGGTATGTCTAGTCTTACTACTAAATTTTGTTGGACGCCTATTTGCCCTTTAGATACAGCAGATGGGACTTTCATTGATTTTATTTTATACGATAACTCTTGTCCTTTTTCGCAAGATGATACCGTAAGAGTAAATTTTCAATTTCAATCGGTAGCGAATGCGATTCCAAAAATTAAAACCTCTTTGGTAAATAATATTTTGAATGCTGAAATTGATGAGCAAAATTGTTTTCAAATTTTAGGAATTGATTCGAATGCAGCAGATCAAATTACCATGACGGCTAGGTTCATCAACACCGATTTATTTGCGCAAGGAGCAACCTTTCCGCCAATTGTAATGGGTCAAAAAAATGTGAGTGCAGAATTTTGTTGGACACCCGATTGTACTACTGCCATAGATTCTAATACTTATTTAGAAATTGTATTAGCAGATAATTCATGTCCAATAGAAGGTACAGATACTTTATTAGTGAAAATTAATTTATTACCACTAGCTAACGAATCGCCATTGCTGCAAGCTTCTAGCTTAGCGGGTTCTAAGGTCGATCCATTGGGCAATGTTGCTGCAGTAATTAACCAAGAAGTTTGTGTAGCGGTGATCGGTTCCGATTTTGATATCGACGATCAGATAGATGTGTATATGCAAAATGTGAATTACGATTTTCTGGCCAATGGTGCTACATTCCGTTTGATAGATCAAGTACAAGGTGAAAAACAATATGAATTTTGTTGGACTCCAACTTGCGATAATTTATATGCAGCAGGTGCGCCTTCGGTTGATTTTTTAATCAGGGATAATAAATGTAAAAACGAAAAATTCGATACTTTAAGGTTAACTATTTTATACGAATTACCGACCAATAATATTCCTGCTATCATTAGACCCGATTCGGCCATTTATCATTTAAGCGCAGGTTATCCCCACACGATCAATGTAACTGGAAAAGATTTTGATATAGAAGACGATATTATTCTTTCGGCAGAACCTTTATTTAATGTAGGACAAACCATCACCACCGATTTTACTACTGTTTCGGGAAGAGATTCGGTGAGTTCGGTGTTTACTATTTTCCCAGATTGCGCAGCCACAGGCGACCAAGATTATCCTGTTCGATTTAAATTATTGAGTAATAAGTTTTGTAACGAATACGACACGATTTACAAAACCGTAATATTTAAAGTGAATCCTTTAGAGCCAATTGATAGGCCTTATATTCCAAATGCATTTTCTCCAAACAATGACAATATCAACGATGTGTTTAAGATTTATTTTGCAGATAGAACGGTTTGTCCGGCTGCATTTAAGATTCAGATTTTTGATAGATGGGGAAAAATTATGTTTGAAAGCGAAGATCCATCTTTCCAATGGAAAGCAGAAGGCATGTCTATGGGTGCTTATGTGTATGTGGTAAAAATCGGCGAGCTACAATTTTCTGGATTTGTGGCCTTAGTTCAATAGCGGCTAATTATAAATCAATAAATAATCATTTGATATCGAAGTTTGGTAAGTTCTTAAGCCAGAATTTGCAGGTCCTTTTATGGGAACACCATCGTACAGCTGATACCTCGAAGCACAGCATTTACAGCCTACAGAGCTCATCGCAGAATCTTGTTTAACATAAGCACAAGTATCGGTTGTTTGATAGGCACAGGCGCGATCGTAAGCAGCGTATTCGTTTATGTTTTTATGATAAACAATAATTCCTCTATAGCCACCTTCGAGCATTAATACGCCACCAATGGTTTGCAAAGAAAGATACCTTGGGTTTCGTAAATCTATTTGCACATTAACCGGAATGTTTGGTATAGGAGAGTCGATGGTATCTGTGCAGGCAAAAAATTGCAAAGCCAACACCATCGCTAAATACTTAGAACGCATCGTTAAATTTCAGATTTAAACTGCTTCAATAAGCGCATATCATTTTCAAAAAACATGCGAATATCTTTAATCTTATATTTATTCATGGCTAATCTTTCAATTCCAATTCCAAATGCAAAGCCAGTATATTTTTTCGAATCTATGCCGCAATTTTCTAAGACATTGGGATCGACCATACCGCAACCTAAAATTTCAACCCAGCCAGAATACTTACAAATGTTGCATCCTGAGCCTCCGCAGTTTTTGCATTGAATGTCCATTTCTGCCGATGGCTCGGTGAATGGGAAGTAGGATGGGCGGAATCGCACCTCCGTGCCTTTTCCAAAAAGTTCTTGCACAAAATAATAAAGCGTTTGTTTTAAATCGGCAAAGGAAACATTTTCGTCTACATACAAACCTTCTACTTGGTGAAAAATACAATGCGATCGTGCAGAAATGGCTTCGTTTCTAAAAACCCTTCCTGGCATAATGGATCTTAATGGCGGTTGGTTATTTTCCATTAACCTTACTTGTACCGATGAAGTATGCGTTCGCAAAGCCCAATCTTGTGTAGGGTCGTTGTCGTCTTTCTGAATAAAGAAAGTGTCTTGCATGTCTCTTGCTGGATGATCTAATGGAAAATTAAGCGCCGTAAAATTATGCTTATCGTCTTCTATTTGTGGTCCTTTAACAATGGTAAAACCAATGCGAGTAAAAATATCATTGATTTGTTTTAATACCAATGAAACCGGGTGTCTTGCGCCTAGTTCGCTGCTATCACCTGGCAGTGTAAAATCAAAATCTGCAATGGCATTTTCCGAAACGCTTTCGAATTTTTCTTTGTATAATTCGATTTTTTGTTCGATTAATACTTTGAATTCGTTCATTATTTTGCCCGCCGTTTTTTTCTCTTCGCCTGGTAGGGCTTTGAATATTTCGAACAGTTCATTTAAAATTCCTTTACGACCCAAAAACTGAATGCGAAAGTTTTCTAGTTCTTCAGCATTCTTTGGTTCGAAAGCATTTATTTCGGCACTATAGTGTTTAATTTTTTCTTGCATGATATTTAAGAGATCACTTTCAATTCTTTTCCAACTTTTACAAATGCAGCAATCGCTTGATCTATATGATGTGTATCGTGTGCTGCAGAAATCTGCACCCTAATTCTAGCTTTACCATTTGGTACCACTGGATAATAAAATCCAATTACATAAATACCCTCTACTAACATTTTTGCTGCAAATTCTTGCGCTAATTTTGCATCGTATAACATCACCGGAACAATTGGATGTAAACCAGGTTTAATGTCGAAGCCTGCAGCAGTCATGGCAGCTCTAAAATATAAAGTATTAGTTTCTAATTTATCTCGTAAGGTAGTTGTTTCGGTTAGCATATCTAATACCGCAATAGATGCGCCTACAATAGAAGGGGCAAGCGTATTAGAAAACAAATAAGGTCTAGAACGTTGACGCAATAAATCGATGATTTCTTTTCTGCCTGAAGTAAAACCGCCAGAAGCCCCGCCCAATGCTTTGCCTAGCGTTCCGGTAATGATATCCATTTTTCCCATTACACCATGATGTTCATGTGTACCTCTTCCTGTTTTTCCTAAAAATCCAGAACAATGACATTCGTCAATCATAATTAAGGCATTATATTTTTCTGCTAAAATGGCAATCTTATCTAATTGCGCAATGGTGCCATCCATCGAAAACGTACCATCTGTAACAATGATGCGGTGACGCAAGTGCGCAGTTTCTTGTAACTTTTTTTCTAAATCTTCCATGTTATCGTGCAAGTAACGGAAGCGTTGTGCTTTGCATAATCTTACACCATCAATAATAGAGGCATGGTTTAGTTCGTCAGAAATAATGGCATCTTGTTCGTTAAACAAGGGTTCAAATACACCGCCATTGGCATCGAATGCTGCAGCATAAAGTATGGTATCTTCTGTGCCTAAAAAAGCAGAGAGTTTATCTTCTAAAGTTTTATGTATGTCTTGTGTGCCACAAATAAATCGAACAGATGACATACCAAAACCATGAGTATCGATTGCATCTTTAGCCGCTTCAATTACTTTTGGATGAGAGGATAAGCCTAAATAGTTATTTGCGCAAAAATTAATTACTTGCTGTCCGCCTGCAATGGTAATTTCTGCTCCTTGAGCAGAGGTAATGATGCGTTCTCTTTTGGTTAAGCCTGCATTTTCAATTTCTGCTAATTCTTTTTGTAGTACTGGTTGAAGCGTATGGTACATATGGTCGATATTTAGGGTAAAAATAACAAAAATAGACAATATTTGTTATTTTTGTATTCCATTTAACGCCGTTTACACCGGTATCAAAGGTTATGAATACATACGAAACACTCCTTTATTATTGCTATGCACGCATTGAGAATGCGGAGCAATACGCAGCAGATCACTTAGCATTTTGTAAATCTATCGGTTTAGTTGGCCGAATTATTGTTGCCGACGAAGGCCTAAACGGCACCGTTTCTGGAACAGCCGAAAGTTGTCAGCAATACCGAGCCGCTATTTTAGCCGATCCGCGTTTTGCGCATACCGATTTTAAAATAGACGAAGTGCCTGAGCCTACTTTTATTAAAATGCATGTGCGGTATAAATCCGAAATCGTGCATTCTGGTTTAAAAGATCCAACAGAAATTGATCCAACAAAAGAAACTGGGAAACATTTAGCACCAGCAGAATTTCTAGCCATGATGGATAGAGAAGATGTGGTGGTATTAGACGTTCGTTCAAATTACGAGCACCAAGTGGGTCGATTTAAAAATGCGATCACTTTAGATATCGAAAACTTTAGGGATTTTCCAGCCATGATTAATGAGTTGGCACAATACAAAGACAAAAAAATATTAACGTATTGTACTGGTGGAATTAAATGTGAGAAAGCAAGCGCATACCTTTTAAAACAAGGCTTTCCGGAAGTCTATCAATTACATGGAGGCATTGTAAAATATGGCAAAGAAGTTGGTGGCGAAAATTTTGATGGCAAATGTTATGTATTTGATAATCGCTTAACAGTAGCAGTAAACAAAGTTAACCCTGAAGTAATAGCTACTTGTTATAATTGCGGAAGCACTACAGATAAAATGATTAACTGTGCCAATCCCGAATGCAACGAACACATTACCCAATGTGATGCCTGCGGCGAAAAAATGCAAGGTTGTTGTTCTGAAAAATGCACCGATCATCCTCGTAAAAGAATTTATGATGGAACTGGTTATTATGTAAAAGTCCCCCAACCCATAGTCATCAAAAAACCTTCAAAAATAAGGAAGCAAGTATCCTAACATTTTGCGTTTCGAATTGTTGTATCAATAATTAATACTAAAAAATATAAAATGAAAATAGGAATTGTTTGTTATCCAACATTTGGTGGTTCTGGCGTGGTTGCGACAGAACTGGGTAAGGCGCTAGCAGACCATGGACACGAAGTTCATTTTATTACTTATAGTCAACCCGCTCGATTAGATTTTTTTTCAGAGAATTTATTTTACCACGAAGTTACCGTTTCTAAATATCCATTGTTCGATTATCCTCCTTATGAGTTGGCCTTGGCTAGTAAATTAGTCGATGTGGTATCTTATGAACAATTAGATATATTACATGTGCATTATGCCATTCCTCATGCTTCGGCTGCTTATATGGCTAAGCAAATTTTAGCTTCTAATGGCATACACATTCCGGTGGTGACTACTTTACATGGTACAGATATAACATTGGTTGGTAAAGATAGAACTTACAAACCGGTGGTTACTTTCTCTATCAATCAGTCCGATGGGGTAACGGCAGTTTCGCAAGATTTAAAAAATGATACCTGTAAGTTTTTTGAAATTAAAAAAGACATCAAGGTTATTCCAAACTTTATCGACCTCAACCGTTTTCAACATAAAGCACAAAATCATTTTAAAATTGCCATTGCACCAAACGAAGAAAAAATCATTGTGCATACTTCTAATTTTAGAAAAGTAAAAAGGGTGCCAGATGTGGTGAAGATATTTGCAAAAATTGTGGAGAAAATTCCTGCAAAATTATTATTAGCAGGAGATGGTCCAGAGAGAAGTGAAGTAGAGCAATTAGTTCGCGAATTAAATTTAAAAGACAGTGTAAGATTTTTAGGTAAATTAGATGCAGTAGAAGAAATACTTTCTGTTTCTGATTTGTTTTTATTGCCTTCAGAAACCGAAAGCTTTGGATTGGCAGCATTAGAAGCCATGGCTTGTAAATTGCCTGTCATCTCTTCTAATGCGGGTGGCATACCAGAATTAAATATTGATGGTGTAACTGGATTTTTAAATGAAGTGGGTGATATAGACGGCATGGCCGCCAAGGCAATTCATATTCTCGAAAATCAGGAACGCTTAGATGCATTCAAAGCGCGTGCCTTAGCTCATGCAAAAACTTTTGATATCGCTTTAATCATGCCTCAATACGAAGCATTTTATCAAGAGATTATCAACAGTAGTAAGAAATAATTATTCCGAAAATCTGGTATCCGTTAAAAATTTAGTATCGGTTAAAGTTTTTAAGAAGGCAATAATTTGTTGTTGTTCTAATGCCGTTAATCCCAATCCACCAACTAGTCTGCTGTCTACCGTAGTGCCAGGTTTAATTTCTGAAGCATAATGTTGTAGAACAGCTTCTAGTGTTGCGGCTCTACCATTATGATTATAAGGATAAGATTTTTCTACGTTTCTAAGTGAAGGTGTTTTAAATTTATATAAATCAGAATCTTGCACTGTAACGGTTGCTCTGCCTAAATCTGAGCTAGTTGTTAAACCTGTATTATGAAATTTATTGTCGGTAAATAAAGGGGCCGTATGGCAGCTATTACATTTATTCATGAATAAATTTAAACCTACCTTTTCATTATCAGAAAGCGCAGATGTATTACCAGTAAGGTATTCGTCGTATCTAGATTGGTTACTCACGAGCATATTCATGAATTGAGAAAGCGCCATGGTTAAGGAAGCATAATCGACAGAATCTTTATTAAAAGCTTTTTTAAACATCGCGCGGTAAGTGCTATTTGCATTTAATTTGCTGAGCAGTTCCGGCATTTTTTCGTCCATCTCTACCGGATTAGTAATAGGATTGATTGGAAAATCATCTAAATGAAAAATGCCACCATCCCAAGCAAAATATTTTTGCCATGCTGTATTTTGAATAACAGGTGCATTTCTATTACCAATTTTATCATCTATCCCATGACTGATGGTATGGTCTAAATGTGCAAAGGCAGCTGCTTGTTGATGACAACTGCCGCAAGAAATAGATCCATCTCTAGATAGTATACCATCGTAAAATAATTTTTTACCTAAATCGAAACCAGCTTTATTTACTGGGTTTGCGCTAAAATTATAGTGTACTAAAGGAAAATTAATGGGCGCTTCAAAGCCTTTAAAGCTCGCAATTGGATTTTCTTCTTTTGTACATGCTTGACTGAGCGCTATAAAGATTAAGGAAGCGAATAAGATTTTAAAGGCGCGCATATTGCTAGTTAATAATATTAATAATACTAAACATGTTTTGATAATTATTGGCAATGTTCGCAGAGAAAGGAGTAAGCATAACAGTAGGAGTACTATTTAAATTAACTTGCGTACTTCCTTCGAGTACTTTGAGTGCATCTGCTTTAATTGTAATTTGCGCAGTGGTACTATTGGCAATTAAGATTAAGTTTTCGCCAAAATTTAAACTCACTAATCGGATATTATTTAAAGTAGGATTATTTAATCCGCCATATCCGCCAATATGATATACATATGGAATTACCGCACTCGAATCTCCACCTTTAGGAATAATTGGCATGCATTGTAATTTTAAAAATATATAACCAGTATTCCATGTCCAATACATATCGGCAGCTGCAGCACCAACATCTAAGGCCCCAGTTCTAGCGCTAGCAGGCATGCAGCTTCTGGCGCTGTCCACGCCAATCATAAATGATATTTTGCGGTAATTGCCTACTGGAATATTTTTAATGCTGATGTTTTGACTCGCTTTATTCGAACTTTTAATTAAAAAATAACAACTGTCTTGTGGTACAATATAATTGGTGCCATCTGTTTTTTCTAAAATAATATTAGAAATAAAATAATTGAATTTATCTACTGTAAAATTTTGTTCGATGGAATTACTATAATTTTTGGTGTTTAAAACTAATAAGCTATCTGCAATAAAATGATTAAAAGATATCGCAACAGTACTAGTTTGTGTAGCAGGAATTGCGGGGCTTTCGGGTTTGCAATGCGCAAAGAAAACAGCGGTAATTATAAGTGCAAATAATTTATTTTTCAATAGTTTCATTTTTTAAATTAAATAAATTTCGGTGCCAACTGTTTTTTAAAGGAACTTCCCATTTGTTTGCTAAGTCTTCGGTATTGCGCACTAAATTATTAAAGACTAGCGTATCTTCGTTGATATTTCCATTATCAATAGCCAATTGAAAATCTCTTGCATTTAAGGTGAAAACGTCTTCAGCTGTTTTAAAAGTAAACAATTGCCTATCGAAAAGGTTTAGGTTAAATTCTTTTTCGATGTCTTGCATGGCATGCGTTGCGCTATCTATGGCGCAACCACTTGCTTTAACACTACTTTCGTCTGCTGTTAATATAATAAATTGATGGTATTTGATTTGCACATTTGCGGGCAAAGGAGACTGGTGCGCAGTCCAATTTTGCGCAAAATCTTGCAATTTTGCTAAAATTAGGACTTCTTCTTGCGCATTTAATTTTCTGTTGATTTGGTATACCCAAACACTGTAATTCGTATTCATTTTTTTAAGATAAGCCGTTTGCCTTTGCGGTAATTTCTGCAAGATCTAATACTTGCACTTCGTTTTCTTTTTCAAAATGTTTAACACCGTCGCTGAGCATGGTCATACAAAATGGACAACCAGCTGCTATAATATTAGGGCTAAGTGAAAGTGCTTCTTCCACTCTTTCTATATTGATATCTTTATCTCCTTTTTCTGGCTCTTTGAACATTTGCGCACCTCCGGCACCACAACATAGGCCATTGGTTTTACATCTTTTCATCTCCACTAAATCGGCATCTAACTGTTGCAAAATTTCGCGAGGAGCTTCGTAAACCCCATTCGCTCTACCTAAATAGCATGGGTCGTGGTAAGTTATTTTTTTTCCTTTGAAAAATTCGCCATTGCTCGCTTTTAGTTTTCCTTCGTCTATTAATCCTTGAATAAGTTGGGTATGATGAATTACTTCGTAATTTCCACCCAATTCTGGATATTCATTTTTAATGGTATTGAAACAATGCGGACATCCGGTTACTATTTTTTTTATATCGTAAGCATTGAGCAATTCGATGTTTGCCATGGCTTGCATCTGAAATAAAAATTCGTTACCCGCTCTTTTAGCCGGATCGCCAGTGCAACTTTCTTCTGTACCAAGAATGGCAAATTTCAATCCAACATGATGCAAGATTTTTGAAATGTCTTTCGTTATTTTTTGCGCGCGTTCGTCGAAACTACCTGCGCAACCAACCCAAAATAAAATTTCTGGAGTTTCCCCATCTGCAATCATTTGGGCCATTGTAGGCACTTTAAATTCCATCTTTATACTTTATTATGATTCGTTATTAAATACTTGAATTTTTGCATCAGTTAAAACAAGGTCTGTAAAATGACCTTCATATCTGGTGGCGCGAACAATATGGTTATCTACCCAATGGTAATTGCCACCTCTAGGTTTGCCAAATAAAACACCATGGTATTTAAATCCATTTTCGTTCAACCATTGTTCGGTTACTGCTCGGTGTTCTTCTGTTCTGGAAGTAAAAAAAGTAATGATATGACCCTGTTCAAACCATTTATTTAAAGTAGCAAGCGCACCTGGAAATACCTTTGCATCTTTCATACGCCAAGGCTCTTCGTTTGGAATATCATCGCATACCGTACCATCAATATCAATCAAATAATTTTTGATTTCTGCTGGTAATACAGGGCTAATTAATTCACCAGTTTCGTTTTTTGTTTCTTTTAAATGCGTCATTTTTTTAGTTAGTCCAATTAGCTCTTTCACTATTCGCAAATTTCCAAGGTGTGCCATTGGTTTCTATATTCGATTGCATGGTATTTAAACTTGCAGTCGCTGCCGATTCTTCCATTACTAAATACCTTCTTAATTCTATGATGATAGACAACGGATCTAAATTGATTGGGCACGCCTCTGTACAGGCATTACATGTGGTACAAGCCCATAACTCTTCTCTAGATACATATTGATCCAATAAAGATTTATCGTCTTTAAAATCTTTTCCATGCAAGTCTATATTTTTTCCAATTTCGGTAATTCTATCACGCGTGTCCATCATTATTTTACGCGGCGATAAAAGTTTTCCTGTTTGATTTGCAGGGCACATCGATGTACATCTTCCGCATTCGGTACAAGCGTAACTATCTAAAAGGTTTTTCCAATTTAAATCTGTTGCATCTTTTGCGCCAAATCTTCCGGGGCTTTCTGTTTGAACGGGAACAAAAGTTGGATCAAGCATGGCTTTTACTTCGTTGCTCACACTTTGCATGTTGTTGATTTTACCTTTTGCATGTAAACTTCCATAATAACTTGCAGGGAATGCAAATAAAATATGCAAGTGTTTAGAATAAGGCACATAGTTTAAAAAAGCAAAAATTCCAATAATATGAAACCACCAACAAGTTCTTTCGATGGCAATTAAGCTAGCGGCATCATTCGGTAATATATTTTGTAAAAAAGCGCTTACCGGGAATGAACCAGCTTTGATATAATGTTCCACATTGGCAAATTGTAATTTTGCATCTGCAGCATTCATTGTTAAAAATGCCGTCATCAATAAAATTTCAATAACCAAAATGTAATTAGCATCCGACTTTGGCCATTTGGTCATTTCGGTACCAGTAAATCTTTTGAGTTTAATTAAATTTCTTCTGCTGAGAAAAACAACGCAAGCTAGTAAAACCAAAAAAGCCAACCATTCGAAACTAGCAATCAAGAAATTATATAAACTACCCATCATTGGGGCAAAAACCCTATGGGTGCCTGCTAATCCGTCGATTACAATTTCTATTAATTCAATATTGATAATTACAAATCCAACATAAAGACACAGATGCAATAAGAATGGAATAGGCTTAGCGGCCATTTTACTTTGACCTAGGGCAATTTTCAATAGATTCATCCATCTTAAGCCTTTCTGGTCGCTTAAATCTAAGTCTCTGCCCAGTAAAATGTTGCGTCTAATTTTAGAAATGTTTTTAGCAAAAAGTCCTGCTGCGGCAATTAATAAAACAAGAAATAGGAATTGAAGAATCATAGGGCATCTAATTTGCATACGAATTTAATAAATCGGTACCTCTTTGGAGAATTTTATCTAAAAAAAACCTTTTAAATCGGGCTAATGGCATCTTTTTTCAAAAAAAGTTTTCAGAACCGGAAAAAGCGGTTACATTTGCAGACCAAAAAGGGTGATATAGCTCAGTTGGTAGAGCAAAGGACTGAAAATCCTTGTGTCCCTGGTTCGAATCCAGGTATCACCACAAAAACCTCACAGACATGTGGGGTTTTTTTGTTTTCGGGCATATCTTTTTTTTTAGCGCAATTGCTATTACATTTAGTAAATATTTAATATTTAAATAATTAACATGAGTTATTTAGTTTCAAAGTATTATAGGTTTTTGTGTTTGTTGATTTTGGTGCAGTTGTTTGCTTCCATTTCTTTTGCTCAAAATTATGTTACTAAGGTATACGACGAAGGCCTTGGACTTTATCAAAAGGTTATTTCCGAAATACTTAGAGATGATGATGGTTTTTTATGGATGGGCACCGAAAGTGGTTTAGTGCGTTTTGACGGCAGTAACTTCAATGAATTTTTTCCTAAGGAAAATAAGTATAAATATTTAGGTATAAGTAAAATTAAAAAACTTAATAATTTTATTTATATAAACTACGAAAAAAACGGATTACTTGTTTTTGATTTGAATAAATATCAGTACAAAAAAATATACGATGAGCCTATAATTGATGTACAACCTATCTCCGACAGTGCTTTTGTTGTCATCACAAAATCCGGATTTCTTAAAAAAATTGTCAATGGGAAAACAGTGCAGCAAATAAAAATTGCAGTTAGTGAGGGAAGTCTGATGGCTATTTTTAGAGGAGAGCTATATGTTTCCTTGCCACAAATTGGAATTAAAACCTACAATCCTAGTAATTTAAAATTACTTAAAAGTAATTATCGCATTATTCCAGATGGGTATCGAGAAAGCTTTGATGCAGGTGAAAAGAATCTCACATTTGTTTCGAATGCGCAAGTTAAAATTGTAGCAGGTGATTTATTGGGTTTAGCGAATATTAAAAACGCTTTAGTTGGTGCTAATCCGGCTGATAATATTTCATATTATAAATATGTAACACCTAATAGTCAGTTTTATATTATTGCAAATAAAAATATATTTCAAGTTTCACCTACTGGTATTGGTAAATTATATTTCAAAGATGTTGTCAATTGCGAATTATTGTCTTTGTTTTCCATAGACTCCAATAGTTTTTTTGTAGGCACTGGACAGGGTTTGATACTAGTACACAAAAACGAATTTCCAAATGCAGTTATCGATGATAATATTCCACTAGTAGGAAATGCATTAAGGGTTCGTCGTTCAATTTTAGAAAAAAAAGATGGCTCGCTTATCCTAATGGGTTACCCTCGAAATGTTAAGTATACCAATCAGCGTTTTGATAAAATTGGCGATTTGGTAAATTCTACAAACCAAGCCATTTTGTTGGGCGACGATATCTTTTCAGGTAACGATATATTAGGCTTTCTAAAGATAAATAGCAATACGGGCTTATATCAAACTTTAGCGAACAGTGCCGATAAGCAGAGCTATTTTGGCATTTACCACGACACGATTAATCATCGTGTTATTGCAGGTGGCAATGGGTTTTTAGCAATACACAACCTTCAAACAAGTCAAACAAAAGTTTTGACGCTATTAAAAGAGCGAATTAGTATTAGGGCAATTATTTATGAGCCAATTTCGAATAATTATTGGTTAGGTACAGCAAATGGTTTATATGTATGCGACCATAAATTTAAAATTATAAAACATTTTGCTAGCAAATTAAAAAATGCCAATGGCGATTTTTATTCTGCGCTCTTAATTCCTAAGGGGGCTAAAGAAATTTGGGCTGCGCATAACGAAGGAGTTTCTATATTTAATGTTCAAACAAAAAAATTAATTAAAAACTTGCCAAATAATCTGTTTCTAAAACGGAAAACAGTGAGTTTAATTGAAGATGATTTTCATAGAATTTGGATGGGAACCTATCAAGGAATAATTGGTTTTGACCTAAAAACAATTCAATACATTCGATTAACGCGTAAAAATAATTTAGTTAATTCGGAATTTAATTATGCTTCTGCAACAAAATTAGCAAACGGAAATTTGATTTTTGGCGGCCTAAACGCATATGACATTATCAATCCTGCTAATTTTAAATTTGATACAACATCAATCAAACCTATTGTGTCTGGCTATGCAATATATAGTAAAAATGATACTACATTTTATAGATATAATAACAATGAATTATCAATCAATATCGATAATCAGTTTGTTAAAATATTTCTTGCAACCAGTAATTTAATTAGTACAAATAATACAACATTAGAATACCGAATAGATAATGGACCATGGTTAAGTACAAATGAATTAAAGCAAATTTCCCTATTTAATTTAAATCCTGGCTCGCATTTACTTTATGTTAGGGCATTTGACGAGTATGGTGCAGTTTCGGAAATGACACCATTGCCGATCGATGCATATGTTAGTTTTTACAAATCAAATTTTTTTTTGTGGGCCTTAATTTTATTTGGAATAACGGGTTTTGCTTTGTATGCCTTTGCTAATTATCGAAGTAAACTCATGCAGAAAATTACTAAAGAAAATATTGCTATGGATTTGCATGATGAGGTGGGAACCATGCTTACCCGTGTTCTGTATTTAATGAAATTAGAATCAAAAGAAACTAAGATGGTTTCTTATTTAAGTGACGCTTTGTTTAGTTTGCGTGTTTATATTAATACCATGAATAAGTCTTATTTTAAAATAGAACAATTACTAGATGAGCTAAATGAATTAGCTGTAAATATTTTAGGAGAGGAGATGGTAAATATAAAAATTACCAACAATCAGCAATATAATTTAGAAATCAATTCTGATTTGTTTAGAGATATTAAGCTTTGTATATACGAGGTATTGAACAACATTCAAAAACATGCAGGTGCAAGCGAGGTTAATCTTGATTTTACTATAGAGGAAAGTATTTTCAATATTCGAATCATAGATAATGGTTGCTATTCGATTGCTTTGCAAAAACAATCAAACGGCAATGGTATTGAAAATATTAAAAAGCGAGTTGCAAGAAATCAAGGAATTGTTACATTTGAACAGAATGCCTTAGCAACAGGTTTGCAGGTTAGCATAAGTATTCCATTAAAATAAAGATATCATGAAAAAAAAATACAATGTTGTAATCATAGAAGATGATCGGATAATTTCAGAATTATTGAAAAATAAGATCAATGAGTCGGATGATTTTTTAGTAGTGAATACTTATGAAAACCCTGTGCTTTTTTTAAATGATAAAATCAAGTTTGATATTATACTTTTAGATATAGTAATGCCAGAGATGAATGGCTTAGATGCAATAGATCCTATTTTAACAAAATACCCTGATGCTTTAATTGTTATGAACACGATTAAAGATGATCAAGAAACCATTTTTACAGCCTTAAAGCGAGGCGCATTGGGCTTTATAGACAAGCAAAGCTTTGACGTTAACTTCGAAGAAGTATTACAAATTGTTGCTAATGGCGGGGCTTATATGACTCCAAGTATCGCTAGAAAAGTAGTAACGAATTTTCAAGAACCAAGTTCTTCATTAGAAAAACTTTCGCCTCGCGAAAAAGAAATTGCGAATGGAATTTTAAAAGGGCTTTCTTATAAACTAGTAGCAATGGAATGTGGAATTTCTATTGATACAGTTCGTATTCACATAAAAAATATTTATCGAAAATTAAAAATCAATAGTAAGTCTCAATTGTTTAATTTGATAAATAAAAGATTTTAGTTTTTACCCATTTTTTTAATTTTCTTGTAGTATAGTCATGCTATACATATTCATGCTATACATTTTTATATTATACATCGATATGCTATTCAAACCCAATATTTAAGGGCCTTTGAATGCTTATTTTTACATCAAAATTATAACTCAAAATCCGATTTTTTTAATTTAAAAAATCGGATTTTGTTTTGTTGATTGTAAAAATAAAATCATGATTCCAAAATTCAATTTGAGTAGCATTCTCAAAAGCTTTAGTGTAGTTTTTTTTCTAATAATTAATTTGAATTCATTTGCGCAAACGCCTTGTGTTGCGCCTTATAATTCTACACCTGCTTCTAGTTGGGGTATGGTTCAGAAATTTCAATCTAATGCAGTAATTTGGAACGGTGGAACACCTACTGCCGCAGATTTAAATGGAGATGGAATTTCTGAAATACTTGCACCTGCTAGCAACAATTCTGGTTACTATGTTTACAAGGGAGATGGTTCCAATACTTTAACCGCTACAAAAGATTATGTAATTGCTACTTCAACGTATAAATCGGTTCAACCTGCTATTGCTAATATTATTGGAACAGCTTCTTCGACTCCCGAAGTTGTCATGGTAAATGCTTCAGGTTTTGTTTATATTTTTAATAATGTAGGCGGAACAGAATCGAATTATTTATACAAATCAACTACGGCTTCTCAATACACCAATATTGGAACACCCTATATTGTAGATATTGACCAGGATGGAACTGCTGAAATTGTCGTGGGTTCTGATGTTTTTGGAATTGTCGGCGGTGCTTTAGTAAAAAGAGTAGCAGGACCAGCTTTAAATTATTTGGATGGAAATACTGCAGCTAGCTCAGGCTCAGCATTAGATGTTGTAGTTGTCGATATTATTGCGTCTAACCCTGGGAAAGAATTAGTATATGGTTCTCGTGTGTATAGCATCAACCTGACAGCGGGTACTATGTCTATTTTAAAAGACATGAAAACGATTACCGGTTTTACAGCCATTACAGCTGGAGACAATGGACCAACGGCAGTAGCCGATATGGATTTAGATGGCGACTTGGATATCGTTTATAATGGATCTTCAAAAGTATATATTTGGGATCCGAATTCCATGCAAGTATTGTTTAACAAAGCACCTTCATTTTTCTATTTAGGATTTAGAGGTTTGCCAATGATTGCCAATGTGTATAATGATATAACAACAGGTGGAAAAGCTACGGATTTACCCGAAGTTTTGATTGTTACTTCTGCTGGTACAACGGTAGGAGCAGTAACCGCTTACAACTTAAATTATCCTAATGCTAATTTGTGGTTTCTTACAACGGATGACATGTCAGGAGCAACAGGACTTACTGCTTTTGATTTTGATGGAAATGGTATTCGTGAAATTGTGTATCGTGACCAGACTAAGTTGCGTATTATTAATGGAAACTTAGCGGCTCCGTTAGACTATGCTTCTATTGCGTGTACTTCCGGAACTTGGGGAGAATATCCCATTATTGCCGATTTAAATAATGACGGCGAAGCAGAAATTGCTGTAACTGGTAATAATACCTTACAAGTTTTTGGAAGAGATTCATTAACATTTGTGTGGAGAGCTGCACCCAATTATTGGAACCAACGTAACTACCGCATTGTCAATATTAATTCTGATTTAACTGTACCTGCTACTGAAATTAATGCGGCTAGTTCTGTTGCTTATAATAACAATGTAGCGCAGTTACAATTTTCTGATGCAGTTGGTAGTGGTATTCCTAGTGGATACAGTTATGTGCCCGATGCAAGTATAACTGTCAATTCAATTGTTGGAACTTGTCCTACCATGACTGTTTCAGCAACCATAAGTAATACAGGTTCCCTTTTATTACCAGCAGGAACCTATGTTACATTTTATGATGCGAATCCAACTACAGGCGCCGCGAATATTGTAGCTACATATCAAACAATTGCTTCCATTGCTACTGGTGCTTCAACGAGTATTTCTATTCCAATTAAGCTGGTTTATAATACCTCCATTGTGTA
>CANNIS010000031.1 GCA_947505035.1 Sphingobacteriales bacterium | reverse complement strand
TACCTACACCTGCAAAAACAACTTTATCTTTGCTAAAACCTGCATTTATAGCTGCTTTCACCTCGTTACCACTCACACAATCTGCTCCAAAATTTTCAGACTGAATGGCTGATAAAATGGCTGGATTTATATTTGCTTTTAAGGCGTAATGCACTTCGAAATTATATTTCTCAGCTGCATTTTTACAAGCAAGCAATGTTTGCTCAAGTAAATTTAAATCATAAACATAACAAGGTGTCTGAATATTATTTAATTGCGATTGATATTTTTTTAAATCCATTTTGAAAGCTATTAACGAGTAGCAAATAATCCTTGATGCAATGCATTTAATGCAGCACCTTTTAAGTTTGAATTGACCAACAAGGAAATATTATTTGGGCTACCACCATAAGCAATCATCCGAATCGGTATGTCTTTCATGGAATTGAGCACCATGGCTGCATAGCCCGATTTACTCGCCAAGAAATCACCTACAATACAAATAATTGTTTGGTCGGTATCTACCGTTACATTTCCAAATTCTTTTAAATCAATTAAAATTTGATCGAGGTGTTGGGTGTCATCAATGGTTAAAGAAACAGCTACTTCCGAGGTTG
The DNA here is from genome assembly GCA_947505035.1 of Sphingobacteriales bacterium. Lineage (GTDB taxonomy): Bacteria > Bacteroidota > Bacteroidia > Sphingobacteriales > Sphingobacteriaceae > CAIKLP01. The sequence goes on along the minus strand of CANNIS010000031.1, from coordinate 16,984 downwards.
TAATCATATCTATTGATGTTTGATATCTTTCAAATACTTCAAACACTTTTCTTAAAAAACCATAAGCCAATAACATTCTGGAAGACTGAATTTTTATAGCCGTAATGCCATCTTTTGCAGCAATTGATTTTACAGCCGCTTCTGATGTTTGATTACTGATCAAAGTGCCTTCTGCGTTGGGCGCTAGCGTGTTTAATAACCTTACGGGTATTTGATATTTTTGTGCAGGAAATACACTTTGTGGATGTAAAATTTTAGCACCAAAATAAGCTAACTCTGCTGCTTCATCAAAGGACAAATTTCGGATGGGTTGGGTTCCTTGCACAATTCTTGGATCGTTGTTGTGCATGCCATCTATGTCGGTCCAAATTTGCACCTCGCTTGCTTGAATTGCAGCGGCAATTAAGGAAGCGGTATAATCGCTACCTCCTCTTTTTAAATTGGCAATTTCGCCAAAACTATTGCGGCAAATAAAGCCTTGCGTAATAAATGTATTGCTTGTTGCATGTTGCGCTAACAAAGGACTTAAGTTACGCTGAATATAAGGGATGTCGGGCTCTTGGTGCTCATCTATTTTCATAAAATCGAGCGCGGGCAACAATACTGCATTTATTTTTTCTTGTTGTAAATAGTAAGTAAATAATGCAGTAGAAATTAATTCCCCTTTTGCTAAAATTATTCTTTCTTCAAATACAGTAAATAAATCTTGGGTGAAAGATCGGATTTCGTTGAAATGTTCGGTAACTAATTGTGCAGCTATTTTTAAATACTGTTGTTCGTTAAATAATACTTTGATAAAATCAATATAATTATCTTCTAATAAATCGATCAACTCATTAGCCTGCTCCGATTTTTTTTCGAATAATGTTTCAGATATACGCAATAAACTATTGGTTGTGCCTGCAACCGCCGACAAAACAATCAATTGTTTAGTAGAAAAATCTAATAAATGAACGAGGTTTTGCATCCTTTCTGGACTGCCTAAAGAAGTACCTCCAAACTTTATAACTTTCATATATTACTATAATTTGCGTCAAAAATAGAAAATTTAACTGCAAATTATTCAATAATTGGAAAAAATATCAGATTTTAAAATATTTAAAAAGAGTAGATTTTGATGGTAAATCGGCAATAAAAACTTAATTTTGATGTCTTGTTAAAATACGATGAATAAAATAAAATTTGGAACAGACGGTTGGCGTGCAATTATTGCCGAAGATTTTACCGTACAAAATGTAGAACGTGTATCAATTGCCACCGCCATTTGGTTGAAAAAGAATTTTGATAAACCAAGTATCACTTTAGGTAACGACTGCCGATTTGCTGGAAAATTATTTATTGATGCAGTTGCGCGTGTAATGGCATCGGAAGGTATATTAGTAAAGATGTGTAGCAACGAGTTTGTTTCTACGCCAATGATCTCTTTAGCTACCGTTGAATTAAAAACAAGCGCAGGTATTATTATTACTGCAAGCCACAACCCTCCTACTTATAATGGTTTTAAGATTAAAGCTGATTTTGGTGGACCCGCCATTCCAAGTGTAATTGCTGCCATCGAAGATTTAATCCCTGATACTTTTAACCAAAACACCTTAAGCGTTGATGCCTACGAAAAACAAGGATTAATAGCTTACGTAGACATGGAAGAAATGTATTTCAAACACGTTGAAAAATCTTTTGATTTAGACGCTATCAAAAATTCGGGTTTGAATTTAGCTTACGATGCCATGTACGGTGCAGGCCAAAGCGTCATGAGAAGAATTTTGCCAGATTGCACTTTTTTACATTGCGACCACAACCCTGGATTTGATGGACAGGCTCCAGAACCAATACACAAGAACCTTACAGAGCTTTCTGAGTTAATTAAAATTTCAGGAGATATTGATGCTGGTTTAGCTACCGATGGTGATGCAGACAGAATTGGTTTATACGATCACGAAGGAAACTTTGTGGATTCTCATCACATCATTTTATTATTGATTCATTATTTAGTAAAATATAAAAAACAAAATGGCCATGCCATTACTACTTTTTCTTGTACGAAAAAAATCGAAGAACTTTGTGCAAAATATGGCGTAAGCCAAGAAACTACAAAAATTGGTTTCAAATATATTTGCGAATTAATTGTAGAAAATAAACAACCGTTTTTAGTAGGCGGTGAAGAGTCGGGTGGCATTGCCATTGTAGGCCACATTCCAGAAAGAGATGGCATTTGGATTGGTTTAACCATATGGGAATTTATGGCTAAAACCGGAAAATCATTGCGCGAATTAATTGAAGAAGTATATGCCGAAGTGGGCAGTTTTGCAGTAGAACGCTACGATTTACATTTATCAGAAGATAAAAAACAAGCCATTATTGCCAATTGTAAAGCAGGAAATTACAAAGCATTTGGAAATTATCAAGTAGAAAAAGTAGAAAACTTAGATGGATTTAAATTTCATTTAGGCAATGGCACTTGGGTAATGATTAGACCTTCTGGTACCGAGCCTGTGCTCCGTACTTATGCCGAAGCAGCCAATACAGCCGATTCATTCGCGATACTTGATGCCACAAAAGCAACATTATTAGGATAAAAATCGTATTTTTGAAATAAGCAAATCGTTCTATCGCCGGTAATTTATTATCGGAGGAAAGTCCGGGCAACATAGAGCATCCTGCTTCCTAACGGGAAGGTCAATTTATTTGAACAGCAAGTGCCACAGAAAATAAACTACCTGGAGCGCAAGCAAAGGGCAAAGGTGAAAATGTGAGGTAAGAGCTCACAGCTTTGTATAGTAATATACATTGCGGTAAACCTCAGGAGTTGAAAGACCAAATAGGTCCCGATCATGAAGCTGCTCGCTTCAAGGTTGCAAAACCAAATCGGGATGGGTAGGTTGATGGAGATAACGAGCAATTGTTATCCTAGATAAATGATAGAAGTTTGTTGGGTTGTAACCCGATAAATAACAGAACCCGGCTTACGAATTTGCTTTTTTATTTCAATCAAACAAATGGCCTGCATGCAAGTAGCTACGATTTTAATTATAGACGATGAAAATAGTATTCGTAGTACGCTAAAAGAAATTTTAGTTTATGAGAAATACCATGTAATGGAAGCCAGTAATGGTTTAGAAGGCATCGAACTTATTAAAAAAGAACAGATTGATTTGGTGCTTTGCGATATCAAAATGCCCAAAATGGATGGCTTAGAAGTTTTACAACAAAGCCAAATTATCCAACCCGATCTTCCTTTTATTATGATTAGTGGACACGGCACCATCGATACCGCCGTTGATGCAACAAAAAAAGGTGCCTACGATTTTATTGCCAAACCACCAGACCTCAATCGTTTATTAATTACGGTGCGCAATGCACTTGTTAAATCTGAATTAATTACCGAAACCAAAATCCTCAAAAGAAAAGTTGCCAAGACGAATGCGATTATTGGTGAGTCTTCTCCTATTTTAAAAATTCAGGAAACCATTGAAAAGGTTGCACCAACCGAAGCACGAGTTTTAATAACGGGCGAAAACGGTTCGGGAAAAGAATTAGTGGCCAAGTGGATTCACGAAAAAAGCAACCGTGCCAATGGCCCTTTGATAGAAGTAAATTGCGCCGCAATACCAGCAGAATTAATAGAAAGCGAACTTTTTGGACACGAAAAAGGCTCCTTTACATCGGCCATTAAACAACGAATTGGAAAGTTTGAACAAGCTAATGGCGGCACCTTATTTTTAGATGAAATTGGAGACATGAGTCCTTCGGCTCAATCAAAAGTATTGCGCGCATTGCAAGAAAATAAAATCACCAGGGTTGGCGGCGAAAAAGAAATTTCCATAAATGTGCGTGTTATTGCAGCAACCAATAAAGATTTATTCAAAGAGATTGAGCAGCACCAATTCAGATTAGACTTATACCATAGGTTAAGTGTGATTCTTATTCATGTACCTTCGCTTAACGAAAGAAAGGAAGACATTCCTTTGCTGGCTAATCATTTTTTAACTAGCATTTGCGAAGATTATGGTTGTGCGCTCAAAAGCTTTAGTAAAGAAGCTTTGGCCTATTTACAAACCATTCATTTTACTGGAAATATTCGCGAATTACACAATGTGGTGGAGCGTTTAGTTATTTTAGGAGGCAACACCATTAGCGTGGCAGATATTCAAAATAATATTGCGATCAAAAATGTAGATTCGGAATTACAACATACCGATAATTCTGCTATCAATTTTGATAATTTTAATCATTTCCAAGATTTCAAAGATTATATGGAAAGCGAATTCATCAAAAATAAATTAATTAAAAACAATTGGAATGTTTCTAAAACAGCCGATGAATTGGCTATGCAGCGCAGTCATCTATATGCTAAAATAGAAAAGTACGCATTGAAACGATAATTATTGAATGGCTATTTCAAAAAATTACTATTTTTGAAAACATTTTCAATACCCGGGTGGTGAAATTGGTAGACATACCATCTTGAGGGGGTGGCGCCGAAAGGTATGCGAGTTCGAATCTCGTCCCGGGTACTCAATGAGCTTAATCTAGCTTGTCAAAAATTCATTACAAATTCCTATTCTCAGTTTATCCGATTATCTTTACAGACAAATTTATGAGCAAATTAGGTCGTGTTTTAGTAGCCATGAGTGGCGGAGTGGATAGTTCGGTAGCAGCAGTCATGTTACACGAGCAAGGATACGAAGTGATTGGTATCACCATGAAAACTTGGGACTACGCTAGTTCGGGCAGCTCATCTAAGGAAACAGGCTGTTGTAGCTTAGATTCGATCAATGATGCCCGTGCACTTGCGGTATCTTATGGCTTTCCGCATTATATTTTAGATATCAGAGAAGAGTTTGGCAATTTTGTTATCGATAATTTTGTAGAAGAATATTTGGCTGGTCGCACCCCAAACCCATGTGTATTATGCAATACGCATATTAAATGGGAAGCTTTAATAAAAAGAGCCAATCACCTCGACTGCGAATTTATTGCCACTGGGCATTATGCAAATATTCGGGAAGAAAATAACCGTAAAATTATATCGAAGGGTAAAGATGAGAGCAAAGACCAAAGTTATGTGCTTTGGGGCGTTTCTCAAGCAAACCTTTCGCGCACCATGTTGCCTTTGGGTAAATTTCATAAATCGGAGATTAAACAAATGGCAATTGACATGGGGCAAGTTGCATTAGCCGCAAAAAGTGAGAGCTACGAAATATGTTTCGTGCCCGATAATGATTACCGTGCTTTTTTAAATAATAAGGTTCCTGGATTGGCACAACAAGTGGCGGGTGGCAATTTTGTTTTACAAGACGGAACCGTTTTAGGTCAACACAAAGGTTACCCATTTTATACAGTAGGTCAACGAAAGGGATTAGAAATTGCTTTAGGTGAGCCAATGTTTGTACTTGATATTCAGCCAGATAAAAATGAAGTTGTATTGGGTAAAATTGGCGAACTCGAAAAACAAGAAGCCATTGTAAGAGGATTCAATTTGGTTAAATATGAAAATATTTTAATACCTATTGACAGTTTAACTAAAATAAGATATAAAGATAAAGGTACCATGAGTAGCATTGTGCAAGAGGCAGATTACATGAAGGTTGACTTTTATTCGCCTGTTTCGGGTTTAGCACCTGGCCAATCGGCGGTGTTTTACGAAGGCAACGATTTAATTGGAGGTGGTATTATTTCAAAACAATAAATCATGAAAAAACACCTTTTGACTTGTTCTCTTTTGCTATCGCTTACCACAGCCATGGCACAAGATCGTTATATCATTTTTTTAAAAGACAAAGCAAATAGCCCTTTTAGCATTAGTAATCCTAGCGAATATTTATCTGCTAGAGCCATTGCCAGAAGAACAAGTATGTATATTGCTATTGATTCTTTAGATATTCCTGTTAATCCGGCTTATGTTACGGCCATTAAAAACACAGGTGCTGTGGTATTGAATAAATCTAAATGGTTAAATACCATTACCATTCAAGCTGACACGTCCCAAGCCATTGCCATTGGTAACCTATCCTATGTAAAAAGGTATAAAAAAGTTTTTGGCAGCAATGTTCACAAAACCAGTATCAATAAATTTCCTGAAGAAAACATTGTTAATCCTTCCAATAAAATTGATTCTTCTAAATATGGCAATGCATGGAATCAGACAAAAATGTTAGCTGCAGACTTCTTACATCAAAGCGGAATGACTGGTTCCACCATGCAAATTGCCATCATTGATGCAGGATTTAGAAATACAAATACGCATACCGCCTTTGATTCCTTGCGTATCAAAAATCAAATTATAGGCACATGGAATTTTACCGATAATACTTCTTTTGTTTACGATTACAGTAACCACGGAACCAGCGTGCTTTCTTGTATTGGCGCGAATGTGCCCGATACCATGATAGGCATGGCTCCCGATGCAAAATTTTATTTGTTAAAAACGGAAGAAGAAGCCACCGAATATATTGTGGAAGAATACAATTGGGCTGCTGCTGCAGAATATGCAGATAGTGCTGGCGCTGATATTATTAATTCTTCTTTAGGATACACCGAATACGATGCGGCTTCGCAAAGTTATACCTACGCTGACATGAATGGTAGCACCGCGCCAATAACTATTGCTGCAGATATTGCAGTTGATAAAGGCGTGTTAGTAGTGAACAGTGCGGGCAATTCTGGAGGTGGCGCATGGTTTTATATTGGTGCTCCTGCCGATGGTAAAAATGTGCTTTCGGTTGGTGCCGTAGATCCAACAAAATTGATTGCAGGCTTTTCTAGTAATGGCCCAACTGCCGATGGCAGAACAAAGCCTGATGTAGTAGCGCAAGGCGGTCCAGCTTGGATCGCAAAAGCCAATACGGGTAGTTTTGGCTTTGGTAGTGGCACTTCTTTTTCTGGGCCTATTATTGCTGGTTTTAGTGCTTGTGCTTTTGAATTATATAAAACATTTTATCCTGGAGCCAACCCTTTACAATTTAAAGCTTGGATGAAAGAGCATGCAGATAATAGCCTGAACCCAAATAATCAATATGGTTGGGGATTACCCAATGGCCGAAAATTATTTGATGTTTTAGGAATCAATCATGTAAACAATAAAAAAATTACCCTTTACCCAAACCCAGTTAATGATATTTGTCAATTCAAATTAGTAAACATACAAAATGCCGAAATAGCTATTTATAGTAGCGCTGGGGGCTTCATACAAAAAGAAAAATTAGCGTCTGAAAATGGATGTTTTAGGTTTTCAACCGCAAACATTAATCCTGGCTTATACGTTATTAAAATACAAACCGAAGCTTCGGTGTACAGCATGACTTTCCTTAAAACCAATGGTGAAAAATAAATTCATCCTCTTAATCGTATTATTAGCAAGCCCCGCTATATTATTTGCACAACAAAAATTCAGCATCAGCGGCTATGTAAAAGACGCTTTCTCTGGCGAAAGTTTAATTGGCAGCACCGTAATTGTCAAAGAATTAGGGAAAGGCGTGAACACCAATGAATATGGCTTTTACTCCATTTCTTTACCCGCTGGAAAATATCAAATTGTGGCCAGTTATTTAGGTTTTAAACCTATTTCGGATACCATCAATTTAAATAAAAATATCAAAAGAAATTTCTTCTTAAAAAACAATTCTATTGTAAGTAAAGAAGCTATTGTACTTGCCGAAAAAGCAGAAAATAATTTCAAGAGCACCCAAATGGGAACCCAAACTTTGCAAATGGAAAAAGTAAAAACTTTACCCGTAATATTAGGCGAAGTTGATATTTTAAAAACCTTGCAATTGCTACCTGGCGTTCAATCATCGGGCGAAGGCAATAGCGGATTTTATGTGAGAGGTGGTGGCCCCGATCAAAATTTAGTATTGCTAGATGAAGCCACTGTTTATAATTCGGGGCATTTATTTGGCTTCTTTTCGGTTTTTAATTCGGATGCCATTAACAGCGTAACCCTTATTAAAGGGGGCATGCCAGCCGAATATGGGGGTAGGTTATCATCTGTTGTAAATGTAAATATGAAAGAAGGTAATAACCAAACATACCATGCAACTGGTGGCGTTGGTTTAATTGCTTCGCGCTTAACACTCGAAGGTCCTATACAAAAAGGTAAAAGTTCTTTTATGTTGGCTGCCAGAAGAACTTATATCGATGCACTGATCAAACCCTTTGTGAGCAGTACTTCTACGCTATCTGGCTCTGGATATTATTTCTACGATTTAAATCTGAAATTAAATTACCAGTTTTCGGATAAAGACCGTGTGTTTTTTAGTGGCTATTTTGGTAAAGATCAATTTGTATTTCAGGGAGAAAGATTTGGTATTAAGTTTCCATGGGGAAACTCCACCACCACTATGCGTTGGAATCACTTGTTTAACGAAAAATTATTCATGAATACCACCGCTTTATTCAGCGATTATATTTTTAAAATTGGTGCCTCCCAAAGCAATTTTAATTTCGAATTATTTTCGGGTGTGAGAGATTATTCCACCAAAGTTGATTTTGATTATTTCCCTAATATCCGCAACCAGGTTAAGTTTGGTGGTGCCTATACCTTTCATACTTTTACGCCTACTACCGCAACTGGTACCATTGGAGAAACCAGTATTAGTCCAGATAAAATTAACAGGCAATATGCAAATGAAGCGGCTGCCTACATTTCAAATGATTTTGATTTAACAGAAAAAATTAAAATTAACGCAGGTTTACGCTATGCCTTTTTCCAACAGATTGGCCCATACGATCGTTATATTCAAAATGAGGTAGGCACTGTTGTAGATACCATTTCTTATGCATCGGGTCAAAATATTAAAGCTTATCATCGTTTAGAACCTCGTTTTTCTATTCGTTATCAAACGAGCAAATCGGCCTCTATTAAAGCCGCTTATACTGTTACCAATCAATTCGTAAATTTAGCTTCCTTAAGTGGAAGCACACTGCCTACAGACCTTTGGGTACCAGCATCATCTGTGGTTAAACCGCAATTTTGTACGCAATATTCTATCGGTTATTTCAGGAATTTCAAAGACGATCAATTCGAAACATCAGTTGAATTATACTATAAAGACCTTCGTAATTTAATTGAGTTTAAAGAAAATACCACTGGCAGATTAAGTGCAAACATCGAAAACGATTTCACTTTTGGAATTGGCCGTTCATACGGTGCCGAATTTTTTGTTAAAAAATCGGTGGGTAAACTAAACGGTTGGGTTGGTTATACTCACTCTTATGCAGAAAGAACTTTTGCCGATTTAAATCAAGGGAAAACATTTTTTGCCAGATATGATCGTAGACATGATGGATCTGTTGTTTTGTCATATACACACAATCCAAAGTGGACATTTGGCGCAGTGTTTGTTTATGGTTCTGGCGCTGCATTTAATTTACCAACCAGTTTGGTTTTCTTTAGCAATGGCACGCAGGGCTTGTATTTCGAGCCCGATTACCGAAACAAATATCGTTTAAGTCCTTACCATCGATTAGATCTTTCGGCTACTTATACCGCTAAAAAAACAGACAAATACGAGTCCACTTGGAACTTTAGTATTTACAATGTTTATAATAATTTAAATCAATACATTGTTTATTTAGATGTTCAAGGTGATGTGTTAAATCAAGGATTAAAAGTGCAGCCAAAACAAATTACGGTATTCCCTTTTATTCCATCAGTCACTTGGAATTTTAAATTTTAAGACCATGAAGCAAAAATTTTTATTCAGTATAATCGCATCAATATTTATTTTACAATCATGTGAAAAAGATATTAATATTGATTTTCCAATTGCCCCAAGTCCATACGTAATTGAGGGTTATATCGAAAATGGTCAAGGTCCATTTGTAACCGTTTCTAGGGGAATTTCTTTTATCAATGAGATATCTAATGATGATTTTTTAAACTTATTTGTAGACAACGCTAAAATAAGTTTGACCGTGAATAACGATACCACTGCCATCGAATTAAAAATGGTTAAAATTGGCAATGCCTCTTTTTATATTGATACCACAAATTTAATTGGTGTAATTGGCAATACTTACCATATCAAAGTTGCGGTAGATGGCCAGGTATTTACATCAAGCACACAAATTTTAGCACCAGCACCATTAGACAGCATTATAGTAGAACCAGCGCCTATAACAAGAGCAGATACGGATAGCTTGGTGCAATTAACTGCTTATTTTACCGAACCAAACCCTATCGGAAATTACTATCGTTTGCTTTCAAAGAGAAACAACGATCCCTTATTTGATGTGGCTTTTAATTCTATTTATGACGATGCCATCGTAAATGGCAAGGCGATTCAGTTTACCATTGCTGGTGGAAAATCGCAATTTCAAAATAATGATACTGCCAATTTTAGACAATATGGTTATTTTAAAAAAGGAGATAAAGTCCTTGTAAAATGGGCTAGTATCGATAAAGCCCAATACGATTTTTGGAAAACATTCGAAGCACAAAGCAGTAGTTTTGGCAATCCGTTCTCTCCTACAGTAATTGTAAAAAGCACTTTCAAAGGTACAGGATGTTTAGGAGTATGGGCTGGCTATGGATGCATTATCGACACTATAATTATCCCCAAAGATTAGGTAAATATCCACATCAAATAAATCAATCGTTTTTTTAATTAATTTTGATTTTCGAAAAAAATGGAAAATACAGAACACTTACATTGCCTAATTATAGGCTCGGGCCCTGCAGGTTATTCTGCTGCTATTTATGCTGCTAGAGCAGACCTTAAACCAGTGATGATTACTGGCATGCAGCCCGGTGGACAATTAACCACTACAACAGAAGTAGAGAATTACCCAGGCTATCCTAATGGCACACAAGGCCCCGAAATGATGGAAGATTTTCGCAAGCAAGCGGAAAGATTAGGAACCGAAATTCGTTTTGGATATGTTACCTCTGTAGATTTTAGCGCTAGGCCCCATAAGGTGATCGTAGACGAAAGCAAAACTATAACAGCAGATTCGATTATCATTGCAACAGGCGCTTCGGCAAAATGGCTAGGATTGCCTTCAGAAGAAAAATACAATGGGTTCGGCGTTTCTGCTTGTGCAGTATGCGATGGATTCTTTTTTAAAGGTCAAGACGTTGCCATTGTTGGCGCTGGTGATACTGCAGCAGAAGAAGCCACCTATTTAGCTAAACTGTGTAATAAAGTGTACATGATTGTTCGTCGTGACGAATTTAGAGCTTCTAAAGCCATGGTTCATCGCGTGTTGAATACACCAAATATTGAAATCATTTATAATTCCGAAACCAAAGAAATTATGGGTGATGGAAAAACAGTAAATGGCGTAAAAATTAGCAATAAAAACACGCAAGAAGAACGCATCTTAGACATTACAGGATTTTTTGTTGCTATTGGTCATACGCCTAACACCGCTGTTTTTAAAGACAGTCTTGATTTAGATGAATCGGGTTATATTTTAACCATACCTGGAAGCACCAGAACTAAAGTAGCAGGTGTATTTGCAGCTGGAGACGTACAAGATAAAATTTATAGACAAGCCGTAACATCGGCTGGATCTGGCTGTATGGCTGCATTAGATGCCGAAAGGTATTTAGCTGCCGCAAATGATATTGCTTAATCGGCAAAAAAATCATAAAAAAAACACGCATCGTTTGATGCGTGTTTTTTTTATTTCTTAGCGTAGAGTGCTTCTCTTTGCTGCTTAACTCTTTCGTCTGTAATATATTCATCATACGACATCGATTTATCAATAAATCCATGAGGGGTAATTTCAATAATTCTATTGGCAACTGTTTGCACAAACTCATGGTCATGAGAAGTAAACAAAAGCGTGCCTTTAAAGTCTTTTAAGGAATTATTAAAAGCCGTAATCGACTCTAGATCTAAGTGATTGGTCGGTTCGTCTAACAATAACACATTGCCGTTCATCATCATCATTCTAGACAGCATACAACGCACTTTTTCTCCTCCAGATAAAACATTACATTTTTTGAAAGTTTCTTCGCCAGAAAATAACATTTTACCTAAAAATCCACGAATATACGTTTCATCTTTTTCTTCAGAATATTGACGCAACCAATCAATTAAATTTAAATCAACTTTAAAAAACTCGTGGTTATGCCCTGGTAAATAAGAAGGCGTAATGGTTATGCCCCATTTAATTTCGCCAGAAGAAGGCTTTGCATTTCCTGCTAATAACTCAAAAAAGGCAGTAGATGCGACCGAATCTTTAGACAAAATAGCCACCTTATCTCCTTTTGATAAACTAAAATTCAAATCTGAAAATAATTTATTTCCTTCTTCGGTATAATGATTTAAATTTTCTACCGTTAAAATTTGATCACCTGCTTCTCTTTCTTGTTTGAAAATAATAGCCGGATATTTTCTAGTAGAGGGTTTAATTTCATCTACATTTAATTTTTCTAATAATTTTTTTCTAGAAGTTGCTTGTTTAGATTTAGAAGCATTGGCACTAAAACGTTCAATAAATTCTTGTAATTCTTTACGCTTATCTTCTGTCTTTTTATTTTGATCGGAACGTTGGCGCAAAGCTAATTGCGAACTTTCGTACCAATAAGTATAGTTTCCTGTATATAAATTTAACTTACCAAAGTCAATGTCGGCAATATGTGTACACACTCCATCTAAAAAGTGTCTATCGTGACTTACTACAATTACCGTATTTTGAAAATCAGCCAAAAAATCTTCTAACCAAGTAATCGTTTCCATGTCCAAATCGTTGGTTGGCTCATCGAGTAATAAAACATCGGGATTACCAAATAAGGCTTGGGCTAATAATACCCTCACCTTTTCGTTACCTGCAAGCTCTTGCATTAGTTTTGAATGGGTTTCTTCTTTAATACCTAATCCGCTTAATAAAGCTGCCGCATCAGATTCTAAATTCCATCCATTCATTTCTGCAAATTGCCCTTCGAGTTCCGAAACGCGTTCGCCATCGGCATCGCTAAAATCTAGCTTTGCATAAAGCGCTTCTTTTTCTTGCATAATTCCCCAGAGTTTTTGATGCCCCATAATTACGGTTTGCAAAACAGAAACTTCGTCGAATTCGTAATGATTTTGTCTTAAAACGGCAATGCGCTCGCCTGGCGTAATGTTCACATGACCTGTTGAAGAATCAATATCTCCTGAAAGTATTTTTAGAAAAGTAGATTTCCCAGCACCATTGGCGCCTATTACTCCATAGCAATTGCCAGGTGTAAATTTTACGTTTACTTCTTCGAAAAGCACGCGCTTACCATATTTCAGCGATAAATTAGCAACAGCAATCATAATCCTTTATTTTTTTGCAAAGCTAAGAAAAATGATTGGTTATTGATTATTTAAAACTGTAGATGCTTGACTGTTTGCCCATTATTAATAAGCTGTTCAAGCGATCGAATGCCAACGGCTAAGTGGTTTTTTACGAAATTTGCAGAGACCATGATGTCACTTTCGGAAGTCTTCACCCCTTCTGGAATCATAGGTTGATCGGATACGAGCAATAATGCACCAGTTGGTATTTCATTATGGAATCCAGTTATAAAAATAGTTGCCGTTTCCATATCAATAGCCATGGCTCTCAATTTGATTAAATATTCTTTGAAAACTTCATCGTGCTCCCATATACGACGGTTAGTGGTATACACTGTTCCTGTCCAATAATCTAATGCTAATTCTCTAATGGAAGTAGATATCGCTTTTTGTAATGCAAACGAAGGTAAGGCTGGAACTTCTGCTGGAAAATAATCGTTAGATGTACCTTCGCCTCTAATTGCGGCAATAGGTAAAACTAAATCACCTATTTTATTTTTCTTTTTTAAGCCGCCACATTTACCTAAAAATAAAACTGCTTTTGGATTGATGGCACTCAATAAATCTACCACAGTGGCAGCCATTGCACTACCCATTCCAAAATTAATAATAGTAATTCCGTTAGCAGAAACGCTTTGCATGGGTTTGCCTTCGCCCATAATAGGCACTTGATACATTTCTGAAAACAACTGCAAGTATTGCGAAAAATTTGTCAGCAGAATATAAGGTGTAAAATCTTCTAAGGCTCTACCAGTATACCTTGGCAACCAATTCTCTACAATTTCTTCTTTTGTTTTCATAGGTATGTAAATAATTATTTATGCCACTTTCATTTTGGTGATTTCAGATTTATTGAACTTCTCTAAAGCATAACCCAAATTTATATGCAATTCTTTTATATTTTTTTCGGAAGGCATTTCAAACATCGCATCAATCATGATGGCTTCTAAAATGGAACGCAATCCCCTTGCACCTAATTTGTAAGTCATGGCTTTTTCTACAACAAAATCTAAAACGTCCGAATCGAAACTTAATTCGATTTGTTCGTATTCGAAAAGCTTTTGGTATTGTTTTACCAAAGAGTTTTTGGGCTCTGTTAAAATAGCACGAAGGGTGGTTTGATCAAGTGGGTTAAGGTGTGTGAGCACTGGTAGTCGACCAATCAACTCAGGAATCAATCCAAAACTTTTTAAATCTTGAGGGGTCACATATTTCAATAAATTTTCTTTATCAAAGGTAATGGTGTCTTTTTCTATAGCATAACCAATGGCTTGGGTTTGCATACGCCTTTCGATTTTTTTATCAATTCCGTCGAAAGCACCACCACAAATAAATAAAATATTACTGGTGTTAATGGGAATCATTTTTTGGTCGGGGTGTTTTCTTCCACCTTGTGGCGGAACATTCACCATGGTACCTTCTAAAATTTTCAGTAAAGCTTGTTGAACACCTTCGCCCGATACATCTCTTGTGATTGATGGATTGTCGCTTTTACGAGCCACTTTATCAATTTCATCGATATACACAATTCCGCGCTCAGCCGCGGCTACATTGTAATCTGCGGCTTGCAGTAAACGAGTTAAAATACTTTCTACATCTTCGCCCACATATCCAGCCTCTGTTAAAACTGTTGCATCAACAATACAAAATGGAACTTGCAAAGTTTTAGCAATGGTACGTGCCAATAATGTTTTACCCGTTCCTGTTTCACCAATCATAATCATATTAGACTTTTCAATTTCTACCTCATCAGCAGAAGATTTTTGAGCCAATCTTTTGTAATGATTATAAACCGCAACTGCTAATATTTTTTTAGCATCATCTTGACCAATCACATATTGATCTAAATGTGTTTTAATATCTTTTGGTTTTGCTAATTTGATGCTAGCATTTAAATTTGCATTGTTTCTAGCGCTAGTTTCTTCTGTGATAATTGTACTCGCTTGTTGAATACACTTTTCACATATATGGGCATCTATGCCCGCAATCAACATCATAGATTCTTGTTTCCCAGAACCACAAAACGAACATTTTAAATCTTTTGATTGTTTTGCCATTATTTTGCTGGTTCGGTTGGAACACTTCCTAAAATTTCGTCAATCATACCAAACGCTTTGGCTTCGTGCGCGATCATCCAATAATCACGATCCGAACATTCCCAAACTTTTTCATAAGGTTGTTTTGAATGTTTTGCAATGATATCGTATAATTCTTTTTTTAATTTACCAATTTCTCTTGCGGTAATTTCGATATCAGATGCCTGTCCTTCTGCACCGCCCATTGGTTGGTGAATCATCACTCTAGAATGTGTTAAGGCAGCACGTTTCCCTTCTGCACCAGCACACAATAATACAGCAGCCATAGAAGCAGCCATACCTGTACAAATCGTTGCTACTTCGGGTTGTATGTAATGCATGGTATCGTATATTCCTAATCCAGCATATACAGAACCTCCGGGAGAGTTGATGTAAATTTGAATATCTCTTTTTGCATCTGTTGATTGCAAAAACAATAATTGTGCTTGAATAATATTGGCCACACTATCATAAATGGCATCTCCTAAAAAGATAATTCTGTCCATCATTAATCTAGAGAATACATCCATTTGCGCAACATTTAATTGACGCTCTTCAATGATATAAGGTGTTACACTTTGTGGTGTTAACCTGTTTTCTACTCTTGAAATAAAATTATCAACTTGAATACTGTTGATGCGATGGTGTTTTACTGCGTAGTTTCTGAATTCTGCTTTATTGATCATAATTATTATTTGCTAATTTTCTAGACTAATCTAGCTTATTTTTTAAAATTTAAAAGGGTAATTTTCAAAATTTAATTTATTTTGAAGCATTACCCTTTATAAAAAATTGATTTATTAAGAATTATCTTAATTCTAAAAATTTATTATAGTCGATTTCCTTACTATCAAGGGTAATAACCGTTTTTAAGTGCTCAAATACCTTTTGGTTTCTAACCTCATCTAACAAACGAGAAGATTGCTCCCTATTTTGTAAAAAGTTCATGGCATATTGCTCCAATTGTTCTTCGGTAAGCGGTTGAGGACTGTACATTTTAAATTGTGCATCAATTCTCTTTTTAGCTAAATCAACTACTTCTTGAGATTGAATTTCGATGGCATTATCTTTCATAATGCGATTCTCCATTAAAGTCCACTTTAAGTTTTTTGCAAAATCGTCGTATTGTTCGGCAATTTGTTCGTCGCTAAGTTTGTTTTCGTTACTTACTTTTAACCAACGCTTTAAAAACTCATCTGGTAAGCCTATTTTAAACTTATCTACCCCATAAGCCACTAAATCTGTTTGTAATTTACGGTCTGCGTTTTCTTGCATAATGCCAATTAATTCTTCTTTCATTTTTTCAATGAAAGCGGCTTCAGAATCTACCGCACCTGGTCCATAAATTTTATCGAAAAATTCTTGATTCATATCTGCTTCTTCCATTCTATTGATGTTTTTCACTTTCAACTGGAAATTAGATTTTAAATCTTTTGCCATGTCTTCTTCTACATTTAATAAACGAGCAATTTGATGTGCATCGTTTTTATATGCTTTTTGAATATCAATAACCGTTTGATCGTCTTTTTTTAATCCTACTAAAGACTTCTTCGTTTTCGCATCATCGATTAAGTCTAATCTGATAGAAGCGGTATTAACAATGCCACCTTCAAACACAGTACCATCGGGCGATAGCTG
>CANNIS010000030.1 GCA_947505035.1 Sphingobacteriales bacterium | reverse complement strand
TGCTAAGATTGCAAATGATGCGGTGATTACTACGAAGATCCTGGACGCAAATGTTACAACTGCTAAACTTGCAGATAATTCTGTAACTACCGCGAAGATCCTTAATGCTAATGTTACTTCTGATAAAATCGCAGCAGATGCCGTAACAACTTCAAAAATCCTTAATGCGAATGTTACTACTGAAAAACTTGCAGACAACGCGGTAAGCAATTTGAAACTAGCAGATTCTGCGGTTACTGCTTCGAAAATAATAGATGGCAGTATAACGATCAATAAATTAGGTCCTCTCAGTGTAAGTACTGGTAAGATTCAAGACCTGGCTGTGACTAACGCGAAGCTTGCAGATAATTCTGTAACTACCGCGAAGATCCTTAATGCTAATGTTACAACTGATAAGATTACTGACTTAAACGTAACGACAGGAAAACTTGCAGATAATGCGGTAACTACAATTAAAATTACCGACTTAAATGTTACTACTCCTAAAATTGCTAACGATGCGGTTACAACGATAAAAATTCTTGATGCAAATGTAACGACTGCGAAAATACTAGATGCAAATGTGACTAGTGCTAAGATTGCTGATGATGCGGTAACTACTTTAAAGATTCTTGATGCAAATGTTACAACTAATAAGATTGCAGACTTAAACATCATAGCTGGAAAGATTGCTACTGATGCAGTAATAACATCGAAGATTCTTGATGCGAATGTGACTACCCCTAAAATTGCTGACAATGCAGTTACAACTACTAAAATAGCTGATGCAAATATTATCACCACTAAATTAATAGATTCTGCAGTAATCACTACAAAATTAAAAGATGCCAGTGTTACTAATAATAAATTAGGCCCTTTGAGTGTAACTACTGGAAAAATACTTGATGCAAATGTAACAACAAGTAAAATTGCAGACTTAAACGTAACTACAGCAAAACTTGTAGACAACGCAGTAACGACTGCAAAGATTACTGATGCTAATGTGACAACAGCTAAAATTGCTGATGCAAATGTGACAAGCGCAAAGATTGCTGCAGATGCAGTTACGACTATAAAAATTCTTAATGCAAATGTAACTACTGATAAAATTGCTGACGCGAATGTGACTACTGCTAAGATTGCTGCAAATGCGATAACAAATGCAAAAATTTTAGATGGCAATATAAGTTCTGCAAAAATTGCTGATGACGCGGTTACGACAACAAAGATCCTAGATGCAAATGTTACTAGTGCTAAGATTGCAACAGATGCAATTACTTCAGCTAAGATTCTTGATGCAAATATTACTACAGCTAAACTTGCGGATAATGCAGTAACTACCGTGAAGATTACCGATGCGAATATAACGACAGCTAAAATTGCAAACGATGCGGTTTCTAATGCGAAAATTTTAAGTGTAGATCAATCTAAAATAACAGGAATTATTGTTGGAGCAAATGGTGGTACCGGTATAGATAATACTGGTAAGACAATAACTTTAGGAGGTAATCTTACAACTTCTGGCGCTTTTGCAACAACATTGGTGAGTTCAGCAGCAACAAATATTTCGCTACCTACAGAAGGTACACTTGCAACTTTAGCAGGCGTTGAAACTTTAACAGGTAAAACAATTGCAGCTGGTTCAAATACAATTTCAGGATTAACAAATAGTAATTTATCTGGTACCGCAGGTATTACTGATGCAAATTTAGCAACCATTGCTACAGCTTTAAAAGTTTCCAACTCTGCAACAACTGCAACAGATGCAAATACAAATAATGCAATAGTTGCAAGAGATGCAACTGGTAATTTTACAGCTAATACAATTACGGCTAATTTAACAGGTAATGCAAGTGGAACAGCTTTAAATGTTACAGGAATTGTAGCTATTGCAAATGGTGGTACAGGGGCTGCTACAGTATTAGCTGCTAAAACAAATTTCGCTTTAGAACTAGTAAATAATACTACAGATTTAGATAAACCTATTTCAACAGCTACACAAACTGCATTAAATTTAAAAGCACCACTGGCCTCTCCTAGCCTTACTGGTGTTCCATTGGCTCCTACCGCTACCTTAGGTACTAATACCACGCAAATTGCAACAACTGCATTTGTAATAGCCAATGCATTTACGACTGACGCAACAACTATTGCTAAAGGAAAAATTCAATTAGCTGGAGATTTAACAGGAACAGCTGATTTACCATTGGTTGCCGATGCAAAAATTACAGCTATAAAAATTGCAGCTAATGCAGTAACTACAGCTAAAATTTTAGATGCGAATGTAACTGCTGCTAAAATTGCCGACGGGAATGTGAGCACCGCAAAACTAGCAGATGCATCAGTTACTACTGCTAAAGTTGGGGATGGTGCTATTACTACCGCTAAACTAGCAGATGCAGCAATTACAACTGCTAAAATTACAGATGCCAACGTGACAGCTGCAAAAATATTAGATGCAAATATCACAGCTGTTAAAATTGCTACAGATGCGGTTACTACAATTAAAATAAAAGATTTAAATGTAACTACAGATAAAATTGCGGATGCTAATATTACTACTGATAAAATTGCAGATGCTAATATTACTACTGATAAAGTCTTAGATGCTAATATTACCACCGCAAAAATTGCAAACAATGCTATTACTATAGCTAAAATTTTAGATGGTAATGTAACTGCTGCTAAAATATTAGATGCAAATATCACAAGTGCTAAAATTGCGACGGATGCAGTAACTACCATAAAAATTGTTGATGATGCAATTACTTCAGACAAAATAATTGATTCAGCAATTACAACAAATAAAATAATATCTAATACCATAATTGCAGATAAAATTGCCAATTCAGCCGTAACCACTGTTAAACTTGCAAATAACAGTGTAACAGAAAATAAAATTTTAAACGGCGCTGTAAATACGGACAAATTAACCGATGCCAGTGTAAGTACTGCTAAACTTCAGGATTTAAGTGTTTCTTTTGATAAAATAATTGATGCAAATGTTACTACTGCAAAAATTCAAGATATTGCTATTACCACTGCAAAATTAAGAAACTCAAGTGTTACCTCAGAAAAGATAGCATCGGGTGCTGTAATTGCAAGTAAAATTCCAGACTCTGCAATAGTTTCTATAAAAATTGCAACATCAGGAGTTAATACTATTAATATTGCAGCAGATGCGGTTACGACTACTAAAATTTTAGATGCAAATATTACAACTGCTAAAATCGCAAACAGTGCCATTACAGCTGGTAAGATTTTAAATAGTGCGGTTACTGTAGACAAACTAAATGCAGGTAGTGTAACTACAGCAAAGCTTGCAGATAATGCAGTAACAACAGCAAAAATTGTAGATTTAAATGTAACCACTGATAAAATTGCAGATTTTGCTATTATTGGTGATAAGATTAATGGTTCTGCAATTACGAATGCGAAATTAGCTACCAATGCTGTAACAACGACTAAAATATTAGATGGTAATGTTACAGCTGGTAAAATTGCATCAGATGCTATTTCTACAGTTAAAATAATAGACGAAGCAGTCACTTTAGCAAAACTTCAAACTATCAATCCTAATAAATTATTAGGAAGAACTACTGCGGGTATAGGAATAGTAGAAGAAGTATCGGTAACTGGAACTGGAAATGTTTTATTGTCTAACTCCCCTACTTTAGTTACTCCGAATTTAGGTACACCAAGTGCCATAAATTTAACTAACGCCACAGCTGTACCTTTATCAACAACTAAAGTTAGTGGAATTTTAGAAGTCACTAACGGAGGAACAGGTACCGATAATTTAACTGGCCTCTTAAAAGGGAACGGAACAGATGCTTTTACTGCTGCTGTGAATGGAACTGATTATAGTTTAGTAAGAGAGAGAGAAGACCAAATGCCTATCCCTAATACCTTTGATCAAACAAGTTTTACACTTTCTCAAATCCCGAATGCGAATAGTAAAATAAAAATGTTTATCAATGGTACAAAAGCGCTTAAAGGTTCTGTTACCGTAAATGGTACTGTGGCAACTTATGTTAAATCAAATAATAATGCCTATACAATTGAAATCAGCGACATAGTTGAATTTGTGTATTTCTATTAAATTTTTCTCCTCCATAAACCAATCTCTATATCTCACACCTCAACATTGTGAAAAAATTATTTAAAAAATATAAATAACTTAAACTCAAAAAAAAACTCATTTTTTTTATTACTAAAAACAATAATTCTACCTACGTTTTCAAGTGAGGTGGTATTCCCTTAACATAGCCTATTTGCTAAATAGCATGTATGTGTTAGATTCACACTTTTAAAATTTAATTTAAGGTTTAATATGAGTTTATACCTATTAGCTATGCCCAACAAACTGTCCCCGGTTCTGGCGGAAATAGAGTTTTACTGTTGGCAAAATGAATTATGGTGGAATTTCAGACAAAAAAACGTTTCCGTTATAAAAGGAACAACAACCCCTATAAACAAAAATGGCAAGGTGAATTAAACTTCCCTTGCCAATAAACCATTCATAAAATCGGCCATCATTTCTTTCTTTTCTAAAGAGGCCTCAATTTGTGCAAACTCTTTCCAGGCAAGGTCTGCGTAATGTGTTACTGCATCATTTAACAATTGCGGTATAGCTAATCGATCAAAAATATTATTTATAGCCTCAACCTTTTCGCTGGCATTAAAAGTAGCAGCTTGTAACCATTTATTTAATTCAATGGCATCATTATCCTTGGCTAATTCCAAAGCCTTAATTAACATAAATGTTTTTTTATTGGCAATCACATCTCCCCCAACTTGCTTTCCAAATTTTTCGGGGTCGGCATATAAATCTAAATAATCATCGCGTAGTTGAAATGCGATGCCCATATTTTTACCAAATTCGTATAAATGTTGTGCTTGCTTTTTAGAAACGCCAGCTATTAATGCACCCACCTCTAAGCTAGCGCCCAGCACTACTGCGGTTTTGAGCGTTATCATGTGTATGTATTCCGAAAGCGATACATCTACCCTACTTTCAAAGTTCATGTCGATTTGTTGTCCTTCGCAAACTTCTATCGCGCTTTTATTAAAAATATTAAGTATGCTTCGCATCAAATCATTTTCATATATCATGAGCAAAGCATAAGCTTCAATTAACATTACATCACCAGATAAAATAGCAGTGTTCACATTCCATTTTTCGTGTACGGTTGTTTTTCCTCTTCGAACAGGTGCATTATCCATAATGTCATCATGGATTAAAGTAAAATTATGAAAGGTTTCTATTGCCATAGCCGCATGCACGGCATCTTCCATTTTACCATTCATCAAATCGCAAGCCATCAAAACCATTACAGGACGCATACGCTTGCCTCCCAGCGCCATTATATAATCTAATGGCTCATATAATTCTTGCGGAAATTTATTGAATTTATTAGCTGCAATAAATTCATTTATGGTAATTTGATATTGTTCAATCGCTTTCATGCAATAATTTTCGCTTATCTTCTTTTATAATTTTTTTTATATTCTGTATGAATCAAGGAATCGGTGATCAGTTGAAAATCGATTTGCTTTTTGGCTAAATCTACTTTACGCACTTTAATTTTCACTTCATCTCCTAATTGATATTTTCTCTTTTTTCGTTGTCCAATTATGCAATAATTTGCTTGGTCTAAGACATAAAAATCGTCATCGATATCTCTTAAACGAATCATGCCTTCGCATTTATTTTCTACTATTTCTACATAAATACCCCATTCGGTTACGCCAGATATAATACCCGCAAACTCTGTGTTTATTTGGTCTGCAAGGTATTCTGCTTGTTTGTATTTAACAAATAAGCGTTCGGCATCGGCTGCGCGTTTTTCCATTTGCGAAGCATGCAAACACATTTTCTCATACACTTCCGCATCAACCGATTTTTGTCCATCTAAATAATGTTGCAATAGTCGATGTGCCATTACATCGGGGTATCTTCTAATAGGTGATGTAAAATGGGTATAATAATCGAATGCCAATCCATAATGACTGGTTTTTTTAGTCGTATAAATTGCTTTAGCCATGGAACGAATAGCCAATTGAGTCAATACGTTTTGTTCTTTTTTGCCTTCTACATCGCTCATCAATAAATTCAAAGATTTAGAAATTTCTGCATGATTTTTGGTTTGAATTTTATAACCAAAACGAGCTGCAAATTTTGCAAAACCTTCTAAAACCTCTTCTTTTGGTGCATCGTGTGAGCGATATACAAAAGTGAGAGGGCTTTTTTTACTGCCTTTTTTGGCAATAAATTCGGCCACTTTACGATTGGCCAATAACATAAAATCTTCGATTAATTTATGGGCATCGTTGCGTTCTTTTACATAAACTCCAATGGGTTTTCCAGTATCATCTAAATTAAATTTTACTTCGGCACTTTCGAAATTGATGGCGCCATTTTTAAATCGAGCATTTCTTAAAATATGAGCTAGCTCGTTGAGTGTTAAAATTTCAGAAACATGATCGCCGCTTTGTGCCTGAATAATTTCCCATACTTCTTCGTAGGTAAACCTCCTATCCGAATGAATGATGGTTCTTCCGAACCATTCTGAAATCACATTCGCATTTTTATCCATTTCAAAAATGGCCGAAAAGGTTAATTTATCTTCCTTAGGCCTTAAGGAACATAGATCATTCGAGAGTTTTTCGGGTAGCATGGGAATAACTTTGCCCACCAAATAAACAGAGGTACCACGCTCGTTGGCTTCTTTATCTAAAGCAGTATTCGGACGCACATAATGCGATACATCTGCTATGTGTACGCCAATTTCAAAATTTCCATTGGCTAATATTTGAAAAGAAATGGCATCGTCAAAATCTTTGGCATCAAATGGATCGATGGTAAAAGTTAAGATCTTGCGCATATCTTTTCTGCCCGCAATATCTGCTGCAGTTATTGTTGTACTAATGGCATTCGATTCTTTTTCTACTTCTTTTGGAAAGGCCAATGGAAAACCATATTCGGCCAGTACGGCATTCATTTCTGTAAGGTGTTCGCCTTGTACGCCAAGCACCGAAACGACTGTACCAAAAGGGTTTTTAGAGGTAGCAGGCCAATCGGTAATTTTAACCACCGCTTTCATTTTATCCTTTGCACCATTTAATTGATCCAATGGAATAAAAATATCGTGGTTCATTTTTTTATTATCGGGTACCAAAAATGCAAATTTTGGCGTGAGTTGAATGATGCCAGTAAATTCCATTTTTGCTCTTTCTAAAATTTCCAGCACTTCGCCTTCTAAATTTTTTCCGTTGCGTTTGGCATACATAAAAACTTTAACCTGATCGCCATGCAAGGCGTTGCGTAATTTTCGTGGAGAAATAAACACATCTTCTTCCATGCCTTCTACTATCAAATAAGCAGAACCATTTTGAGCCATATCTATTTTACCATTCACATGATTTTGCAATTCTTTTAGTTGGTATTTACCTTTCGCAACCTCTTTAATGGTGCCTTTTTCAGCCATTTCTTCAATTATTTCTAATATGAGTTGCCTGGTCACTAAATCTTCTACATTTAATTTTGAAGCAATCTGTTTATAATTAAAATTCTGATGCATTTGTTCTGAAAATGCGTCTAAGATTAATTGCTGTAATATATTTTTAATTGCGCTATTTTTTTGCTTAGCCATTTCTTTTAATTGAATAATAATTTACCCGGTATTGCGTCAATAAGCTTTTGGGTATAGGCTTGTTGCGGGTGATGATAAATTTCTTCGGGAAAGCCGCTTTCCACTATTTTTCCGGCATTCATCACCAACATGCGATCCGAAAAATGTTTTACTACCGATAAATCGTGTGAAATAAATAAATAACTCAGTTGAAATTTTTCTTGTAAATCAGACAATAAATTTAACACTTGTGCCTGTACAGATACATCTAGTGCCGATACCGATTCATCACATATAATTACTTTGGGTTGTAAGGCCAAAGCTCTTGCAATGCAAATGCGTTGACGTTGTCCACCCGAAAACTCATGCGGATATCGATTAAAAAAGTCGGCACTTAAACCCACTTGTTCTAACAATTCAATTGTTTTATTTTTTCTTTCCTCGTTGTTTGCATGGATGCCATGCACTTGCATCGGTTCCATAATCGCATCGCCAATGGTAAATCTTGGATTTAAAGCCGAATAAGGATCTTGAAATACAATCTGAAGCTCACGCCTTAAAGAACGAAGTTTTTTAGCGGAGAGGCTTGTTAAGGCTATATTTTGATAGTTTATATCGCCACTGGTCGGTTCGATTAATCGGAGCAGACACCTCCCTAAAGTGGTTTTACCACAACCGGATTCGCCCACTAGCCCAAGTGTTTCACCAGGATAAATTTCAAAAGATACCTCATCAACTGCTTTAAAAAAGTTTTTAGCTTTTGCAAAAATACCTTTTTTTATAGGATACCACTTGGCTAAATTCTGAACAGATAGTATGGGTGTTTGCGAATAAATTAAGTCGCGTCTCTTTTTTATATCTTCATTAGAAATAGCGTAGGTAGCAATTATTTCTTTTAAATTTTGTGTAGCAAGCGATTTCTTTTCATCTTGATGATTGATAAAATCAGCAACTGTTGGCAATCGCTTGAGTTGCAAATTCATATTTGGCTTACAGGCTAAAAGGCCTAACGTATATGGGTTATCTGGTTGTTGAAAAATAGCAGCTACTGATTTATGTTCTAGAATATTTCCTCGATACATCACCATCACTTCGTCTGCAATTTCAGAAATTACGCCTAAATCATGAGAGATAAAAATCATACTCATATTTCTTTCATCTCTTATTCTTTTCAATAATTCGATGATATTTTTTTGTACCGTTACATCTAGTGCAGTGGTTGGTTCGTCGGCTATGAGTAAGGCTGGGTCGCAACTCAATGCCATAGCAATGAGTACTCTTTGCTTTTGTCCACCCGAAATTTCGTGTGGGTATCTATCGTATAACTGAGCAGGATTAGGCAATTGAACCTCTGTAAACAATTCAATTGTTTTTTGTTTAGCCTCGGCTTTAGCCAATCCTTGATGCCTTTGAATGGCCTCTGTAACTTGTGCACCACAAGTATGCACTGGATTCAAAGAAGTCATGGGCTCTTGAAAAATCATCGCGATTTTATTCCCTCTAATACTGGTCATTTGAGAATCGGGAATGCCTAAAATATCGATTGTTTCTGTAGAGGTATGAAATAATATGCTTCCTTTTACGGCTGTATTTTGTGCAGCTAATAAACGCATAATTGCTAAAGAAGTTACCGATTTTCCAGATCCAGATTCGCCCACAATTCCAACAATTTTACCTCTAGGAATTTCGAATGAAATACCTTTAACGGCATCATAAATACCCTCTTCTGTTGTAAATTGAACTGCTAAATTTTGAACCGATAAAATGCTTGTGTGCATATGCAAATCTGAAGCCTAAACATACTAAAATTTATCTGATTATAACACCAGGAAGCATTATCAAAGGAATAAGATCTACCTTTGAGACCGAAATAGTATCGGGCAAAAAGGTGATTTTTTTATCAAAAACACGATCGCCAATATAAAAACTGAGCCAAAATTCGTTATGGATTACAAAAAGTGATTCATCTATTAGTTCAATTGGCGTAAAAGATTGAGGGGCTAAAATACCCAGGGTATGCCTAAAAATGGCGGTTTTAACTTCCTCTCCATTCAATAAACCGTAGCCTTTTGTACTCACTAAGATATTACTAATTGTTTCGGATTTGAAATTCAACAAATAGGCTTTCCAATTCCTATTTTCTGCCGATTCGCTTTCTAAAACTATGGCAATTCCAATATCAAGTACCTCTAAAAAATCAATGTCTTTTTTCATTCGAAAAAATTACTTTTTAGGCGCTGCTTTTTTAGCTGCTGCTTTTTTTGCTACTGATTTTTTAGCCGCCGCTTTTTTAGGAGCTGCTTTTTTAGTGGTGGTTTCTTTTTTACTTGCTACTTTTTTAGTGGCTGTTTTAGCTCCTTTTTTAGCATAAGCTGGTTTATCTTCTGCTTCTTTACCACCCGCTAATCTAACACAATCAGCATAGGTAAGCGTACTTGCTTCGGTATCTTTTGGAATTTTAACATTGTCCTTACCATATTCAATGTAAGGTCCCCATCTGCCATTTAAAACTTTAACTAAAACATTTTCAGTAAATAGTTTTATAATTTTATTGGCATCTTTTTCTCTTTTTGCTAAAATCAATTCTATAGATCGATCCAATTGAATGGTATGCGGATCATCTTCTTTTCCGATAGAAGTAAAAATACTATTATGGCGAATATAAGGTCCGAATTTACCGATACCAATTACCACATCTTTATCTTCAAATAAGCCAACATTTTTAGGCAACTTGAATAATTCCATAGCCTCTTCTAAGCTAATGGTTTCAATCATTTGGCCCGTCCGAAGACTTGCATATTTAGGTTTAATGTTGTTTTCTTCGTCAGCTTCGCCTAATTGTACAAATGGCCCAAAACGACCAATTCTAACAGATACTAGCTTACCAGAAACATGATCGGTTCCTAAATCTCTATTGGTATTAGCTCTTTCGGCATTTTCCATGGTATTCTCTACATCCTTATGAAAAGGGGTGTAGAAATCTTGGATCATTTTAGTCCACTCGGTTAAACCTTGTGCAATATCATCGAATTCTTTTTCGACTTTAGCCGTAAAATTAAAATCTACAATATGCTGAAAATGCTGTACTAAGAAATCGTTCACTACTGCACCAATATCACTTGGAAATAATTTAGATTTTTCGACGCCAACATTTTCAATTAATTGCGCTTGCGTAATTACAGCATCTTTTAAATTAATGACACGGTAATTTCTTTGTTTACCTTCTCTATCTTCCTTTAAAACGTAAGCTCTTTTTTGAATAGTTGCAATCGTCGGCGCATAGGTAGATGGTCTGCCAATGCCTAATTCTTCTAGCTTTTTTACTAAACTTGCTTCGGTATATCTGGCAGCAGCTCTAGAGAATTTTTCTGTTGCATTCATTTCTACCAATGTCAAATTTTGCTTTTCGGTTAATGGCGGTAGCATTTTATTATCTGCTTCTGCCTCCCCTGCAAGTTCTAATTCATCATCAGTAGATTCCATATAAACTTTTAAGAATCCATCAAAACGAAGTACTTCGCCTTGTGCAATTAATTCTTCTTTTCGGGTTGAAATAGCAATTTTTGCAGTTGTTTTTTCGAGTTGCGCTTCGCTCATTTGCGAAGCAATAGAACGCTTCCAAATTAAATCATATAAGCGCACATCGGCAGGATCTCCTGCAATAGTATGTTGGTCAAAATAAGTAGGGCGAATGGCTTCGTGGGCTTCTTGAGCGCCTGCAGATTTTGTTTTAAATTTTCTTAATGTGTGGTATTTTTCTCCGTATGCCGACAAGATTTCGTTCTTTGCCGCTGTCAAAGCGGTATCAGATAGGTTAACCGAATCGGTACGCATATAAGTAATCTTTCCAGATTCGTATAATCTTTGCGCTACTTGCATGGTTCTTGCAACAGAGAATCCTAATTTTCTGCTGGCTTCTTGTTGTAAAGTAGAAGTGGTAAAAGGTGCAGCTGGCGATTTTTTCCCTGGCTTTACCTCTAAACTACTCACCATAAAACTTGCCGCTTTACAATCGTTTAAAAACTTTTCTGCATCACCAATCAATTCAAAACGATCAGGATGTTCTGCTTTAAAAATTATTTTTTTAGTGTCTTGCGCATGAAAATAAGCAACAACTTTAAAACTTGCTTGCGCATTAAAAACATTGATTTCTCTTTCTCTTTCTACAATTAAACGAACCGCTACCGATTGCACACGACCCGCAGATAGAGAGGGTTTTACCTTACGCCAAAGTATTGGAGATAATTCAAAACCTACCAAACGATCTAAAACTCTTCTGGCTTGTTGCGCATACACTAAATTGTAATCAATCGTTCTTGGATTTTCGATTGCTTTAATAATAGCTGGCTTGGTAATTTCGTGAAAAACAATACGCTTAGTTTTGCTTTCTGTTAATCCTAAGGTATCGTATAAATGCCAAGAAATGGCTTCTCCCTCGCGGTCTTCATCGGATGCTAACCAAACCATTTCTGCAGCTTTTGCTAATTTTTTCAATTCAGCAACTACGGCCTTTTTATCGGCTGGTACTTCATAATGTTGGGCAAAATTATTGGCAACATCTATGGCGTTATTTCCTTTTGCTAAATCTCGAATATGGCCATAACTAGACTTCACTAAAAAGTCTTTACCTAAATATCCTTCTATTGTTTTGGCTTTCGCCGGTGATTCTACAATCAATAAATTTTTCGCCATCTTCTATATTTCCTGAATAATGCTTCAGAATTGCAAATAAACAGATTAATAATCCTAAGTACCAAATGTTTTATTAAAAAACACATTTAAATTATATTAATTAAGGCAATAAACAACTTTAAGTTTGAATAATGCCAACATTAAAGGCCTTTTCTATAGCCGCATGATTAGCCGCTTCTATACCCATTGAAATAACTTTTCTAGTTTCTAATGGATCAATCACACCATCTACCCACATTCTGGCAGCTGCATAATAAGGTGTAGTTTGAGCAGTATAACTATCGGTAATTTTCTTTAGTAAAGCAGCTTCCACCTCGGGAGTTACCAATTCTCCTTTGGCTTTAAGTGTAGCAGATTGAATTTGCAATAATACTTTTGCCGCTTGCGAACCACCCATAACGGCAATTTTTGCACTTGGCCAAGCGTATATTAATCGGGGGTCGTAAGCCTTTCCACACATCGCGTAATTTCCTGCACCATACGAATTTCCAATTACGATTGTAAATTTTGGAACCACCGAATTCGCAACTGCATTCACCATTTTAGCGCCATCTTTAATAATGCCCCCTTGTTCCGACCTCGATCCAACCATAAAACCAGTTACATCTTGTAAAAATACCAATGGAATTTTCTTTTGATTACAGTTCATAATAAAACGCGCAGCTTTATCTGCAGAATCCGAATAGATTACGCCACCAAACTGCATCTCTCCTTTTTTACTTTTCACAACCGTTCTTTGGTTTGCTACAATGCCTAAAGCCCATCCATCAATTCTTCCTAAACCACAAATAATGGTTTGACCATATTTTTCTTTGTATTGTTCAAAATCAGATTCATCAACCAAACGATGAATAATTTCGAGCATGTCATAGGGTTTCTCTCTATTATCTGGTAAAATGCCATAAATTTCTTTGGGATCTTTTGCAGGCGATTTAGCCGCAACCCTATTAAAACCAGCCTTTGTGTAATCTGCGGTTTTAGAAAAAATATTTCTGATGGCTTTTAAACAAGCTGCATCATTTTCGTGTTTGTAATCGGTTACACCAGAAATTTCGCAATGCATACTTGCACCACCCAAAGATTCGTTGTCAATATCTTCGCCAATAGCAGATTTTACTAAATAAGATCCTGCTAAAAAAACAGAGCCCGTTCCATCTACAATCATGGCTTCGTCGCTCATGATGGGAAGGTAAGCCCCGCCTGCAACACAGCTACCCATGATGGCTGCAATTTGTAAAATTCCCATCGAAGACATCACCGCATTATTTCTAAAAATACGACCAAAATGTTCTTTGTCAGGAAAAATTTCATCTTGCATTGGCAAATAAACACCGGCACTATCTACTAAATAAATAATGGGCAATTTATTTTCAATACAAATTTCTTGTGCTCTTAAATTCTTTTTGGCTGTCATTGGAAACCATGCACCGGCTTTAACGGTTGCATCATTTGCGACAATCATACACTGTTTACCAGCAACATAGCCAATGCCTGCAATCACACCAGCAGATGGGCATCCGCCATGTTCTTCATACATTTTATCGGCTGCAAAAGCGCCAATTTCAATAAAATTTGATTGTGGATCAATGAGGTTTGCAATTCTTTCTCTTGCCAACATTTTCCCCTTCTCTTTTTGCTTTGCAGCATTTTTTGCACCGCCACCCTCTTGCACTTTTTTAAATCTATTTTTAAGATCTGCCACTAATTGCTTATTGACATCTTCGTTTTTATTGAATTCAATATCCATCATCTTAAAATAAAATTAAGCGTTAAAAATAAAATTATGATAAATCTCTATCTCGAAACCAACTATCATTTGGTTCTAATTTTGTGGCTAATAAGGTTACTAATAAGTCAGTAATATTAGTAGCATTAATTAATAATTCGCGGTTACTAGGCCTTAAAAAACCATTAGCTAACATTTGATCTAATTGTGATAATAAAGGATCGTAAAAGCCTTCAAAGTTTAGTATACCAATTGGTTTAGCGTGTAAGTTAAGTTGCAACCAAGTCAACATTTCAAACATTTCGTCCATGGTTCCAAAACCACCAGGTAAAGTAATCACATAATCTGCTTGATCGCACATATATGCTTTTCTTTCGTGCATGCTATTGACGATTACATTTTCGGTTAATGGTAAATCGCCAGTTTCTTTGAATCTTAAAAATTCGGGAATAACTCCTAAAACTTTACCATTGTTCGCTAACATTTCGCTGGCAATAATTCCCATTAAGCCAACATTACCACCACCATAAATTAATCGAATATTGTTTTCAGCTAATAAACGCGCCAACAATTTAACCTCTTCTATGAGTTTTAAATTATTACCCGTACTCGAACCGCAAAAAACCAATACACTTTTCATACTATCTAATTATCTTGTATAATTTGGTGCTTCTTTGGTAATGACAATATCATGTGGATGACTTTCTCTAATACCAGCAGCTGTTATTCTAACAAATTTAGCTTCTTGCAATACTGCAATAGTGCCTGCGCCGCAATAGCCCATCCCTGCTTTCAATCCACCAACAAATTGGTGCATTACTTCGGCCAAGGTACCTTTGTATGGCACACGACCTACAATGCCTTCTGGTACTAACTTTTTAATGTCATCTTCTGCATCTTGGAAATAACGATCTTTGGAGCCTGTTTCCATCGCTTCAATAGAACCCATTCCACGGTACGATTTAAATTTTCTCCCTTCGTAAATAATAGTTTCCCCTGGAGATTCTTCTACTCCTGCAAATAGTGAACCCGCCATAATACAACTCGCTCCAGCAGCAATAGCTTTAGGAATATCTCCTGTGTGTTTAATACCACCATCTGCAATTACTGGAATGCCAGTCCCTTTTAATGCTTTAGCACATTCGTAAACGGCATATAATTGAGGAACACCAACACCAGCAATAATTCTAGTAGTACAGATTGATCCTGGTCCAATACCCACTTTTACCGCATCGGCTCCTGCTTTTGCTAAAGCTTTGGCAGCTGCGGCAGTGGCAATATTTCCAGCTATAACTTGTAATTTCGGAAATGCCTTTTTAACCATCTTTAAGGTTTCAATAACGCCTTTAGAATGGCCATGTGCTGTATCAATAGCAATAACGTCTACACCGGCATTTACAAGCGCGCTAACGCGTTCCATGGTATCCGAAGTAACACCAACAGCCGCACCAACTCTAAGGCGTCCTTGCTCATCTTTACATGCTTGAGGGAAGTTTTTAAACTTTTGAATATCTTTATAAGTAATCAAACCGGTTAATTTGCCTTTTTTATCAACTACAGGTAATTTTTCGATTTTATGTTTTTGTAAAATCAATTCTGCTTTTTTTAGGTCTGTGCCAGCTGGCGCAGTAATTAAATTAGCAGTGGTCATTACCGTTTTCACTTTTAATTTTAAATCTTTTTGAAAACGAATGTCTCTATTGGTTAGAATACCCAATAATTGTTGGTTTTTATCGATAATTGGAATGCCTCCAATTTTAAATTCTTTCATTAAAGCAAATGCTTCTGCTAAAGTCGCTTCTGGATGTAAGGTAACGGGATCTTGTATCATGCCGCTTTCAGAACGTTTTACTTTGCGTACTTCATCTGCTTGACGCGCAATGGTCATGTTTTTATGTAACATGCCGATGCCTCCATTTTGCGCAATAGCAATGGCTAATTCGGACTCCGTAACGGTATCCATAGCTGCCGAAACAATGGGCACATTTAACTTGATTTTTTTGGTTAAATAAGTAGATGTATTAACTTCTCTAGGTAAAACCTCAGAGTAAGCGGGAATTAACAATACATCATCGTAGGTTAAACCTTCAGAAACGAATTTGTTTGGATCGAGATTCATAGCAATTAATTATGGGTTATTAATTGCAGGACAAAAGTATAAAAATTATTGAATAATGCAGAAAAAATCCAATTAATCTATCAAAGCTACAGTTCCACTTTTCCTAATAACCGCTCCAAATGCATCTGTAGACTCAATTACATATACGTATGCACCCGCAGTGCAAACATCATGCGAATCCTTGTCTTTTCCATCCCAGCCAAGCACTTCGTCGGTTGTTTCGAAGACCAATTTACCCCATCTGTTGAATACTCTGAGGCTAAATTTATTGCTGTTGGTGGTTAATACCCTTGGACGGAAAATAGGCGTTAAACCATTAGGTGTAAATACTTCTGGCGCAATTATTTTAATTTCTTTATAAACATATGCCCTATTAGAAAACGATACAGACTGCACATTAAACGGATCGTTTATATCTTCCGTGGTTTTTATGTAGTAATAAGTTGCGTTATCGATGCCTGGAGGCGTTAAATCAATATCGGTAAATGTTTTTGTTGGTGGTTGAACTGTTGCAATTAAATCTTTAATATCTATCCCTGCACTGTCTTTTTTCACTCTATATAATTCAAAAAAACCGGTACCAACGGCCCAACCTTCAAAATTATTCCAAGATATTTTATTGGTGGTTGAATTGACAAATTCTGCTTTC
Source organism: Sphingobacteriales bacterium (assembly GCA_947505035.1). Classification (GTDB taxonomy): domain Bacteria; phylum Bacteroidota; class Bacteroidia; order Sphingobacteriales; family Sphingobacteriaceae; genus CAIKLP01. The sequence goes on along the minus strand of CANNIS010000030.1, from coordinate 871 downwards.
AATCGCACTACCCTAACCACATTACTGGTATCGATGGTATCTGGACAGGAAGTTGTGGTAACAATTTTGAAATAATAAGCGAAGCGTTCGGTTAATAAATTATCGATTGGTTTTACATTAAAACGCGTATAAGTTTGCGAATCGATGCGTGCAACTTCTCTGAAATTAATACTGTCTTCCGACATTAAAATAGCATAAGTTAAACGACAGCTAGAAGTATCTGTCATCCAATATAAGGTAACAGTTCTGTTGTTAGCAGCTGTGGTAGCATTGTATAAATAAACGTAAGCAGGTGCTACAGAAAATGTTCCTATAAAGCTTTTTTTGTTTGAGGTAGAAGAAGCACCAATGTTCATTGGTTCATTACTAATTACCCTTATTTTATATTGATAATTGATACCGGTCATTAAACCAGATCGTTTATAACTCAATTGATTGCTAGGTGAAATAGGTAACTTTTTGTATGCACCACCATTTTGGCTTTCGTATATTTCGTAACTTTCTCTTGAACCAGTACCCTCATTGAAAAATCCATTACGCGCATCCGAATAGGCATTCCATTTCAAATAAACGGTACCATTACATTGGTCTAATGTTTGATTTAAAAATACCGTTTGATGTGGTTTAACCGCAAGTGTATCGAAACCTGATTGTGCAATTGGATTAACATCTTTATCGAATGCAGTTACCCAAAATCGTAAAGATTTTTCGCTAGGTAAATTTATTTGACCAAAATTATCTTCGTAATCTAAATGATTAATTGTTCTGCCATTAATGGTAATTGGGGCATCAAATATCATTTGCCCTAAATTATTTTGGTATATTCTATAAACATAATACCCGTCAACAGCAGTATTGGGAGAAACTTGCC